>DAOUSH010000008.1 GCA_030627335.1 Dehalococcoidia bacterium
ACCCTGTGGTGGTCGGCGAAGCCGGTGTCGGCAAGACGGCTATCGCCGAGGGGGTAGCCCAAAAAATCGCCGACGACGACGTCCCTGAATCCCTCAGGGGCAAAAAAGTCCTGGCGTTGGATATGGGGGCGCTGGTCGCCGGCAGCAAGTTCCGCGGCGAGTTCGAGGAGCGGCTCAAGGCAGTAATTGACGAGGTACGGGAGGCACAGGGCGAGGTAATACTGTTCATCGACGAGATTCATACCGTAGTCGGCGCTGGCGCCGCCGAAGGCTCCGTCGACGCCAGCAACATGCTCAAGCCGGCACTGGCTCACGGCGAGCTGAGGTGTATCGGCGCCACCACGCTGGACGATTACCGCAAGTTCATTGAGAAGGACAAAGCCCTGGAGCGACGCCTGCAACCGGTCTTCGTCAGCGAGCCCGATGCCGAGGCTGCGCTGGAGATACTGAAGGGTCTGCGGCCCAGGTACGAAGCACATCACAAGATTAAAATCAACAACCAGGCGCTGGAGGCGGCGGTCAACCTGAGCCAGCGCTACATCTCCGACCGACACCTGCCGGATAAAGCCATTGATTTAATTGACGAAGCCGCCTCAAAAATACGCCTCGATACCGAGAGCGCACCGCCGGAGGTCAGGTCGCTGGAGAGTCGCCTCAAACAGCTAACCAACGAGGAGGAGGCCGCCTCACAAAAGCAGGAATACGAGCAAGCCGCCCAGCTCAAGGCGGAAAGACTGCGCCTGGAAGAGGAATACAAACAGGCTAAGAGCCAGTGGCTCAAGCAGCAGAAGATTACAGAGGAGGTCGGCGAGGAGGACATAGCCCGGCTGGTCGCCAGTTGGACAGGCATTCCGGTATCCCAGATGCTGGAGGGCGAAGCTGAAAAGTTTCTATATATGGAAGAGCGCATCCACGAGCGGCTAGTCAACCAGGAGGCGGCGGTCAAGGCTATCTCGGAGGCTATCCGGAGGAGCCGCGCCGGACTCAAGGACCCGCGGCGACCCATCGGCAGCTTCATGTTCCTGGGGCCCACCGGCGTCGGCAAGACCGAGCTGGCAAAAACCCTTGCCTGGTTCCTCTTCGGTGATGAAAACGCCATGGTGCGCCTGGATATGTCGGAGTATCAGGAAAAACACACCGTGTCACGGCTTATCGGAGCCCCACCGGGTTACATCGGCTACGACGAGGGCGGCCAGCTTACCGAGCTGGTAAGACGACGCCCCTACCGGGTAATCCTGCTGGACGAGATTGAAAAGGCACACCCCGAGGTGTTCAACGGCCTGCTACAGGTACTGGACGACGGGCGGCTGACCGATGGCCACGGGCGGACGGTGGACTTCAAGAATACCGTAGTTATAATGACCTCCAACGCCGGCGTCGAGCTTATCAAGCGCGAAGCTGCATTCGGCTTTGCCTCACAGAAGGACAGGGGTAAAGCCGCCAAGGACAGCTATGAACGAATGAAAGATAAGGTGATGGCTGAGGTTAAAAGGACCTTTCGCCCCGAGTTCCTCAACCGCGTGGACGAAATAATAGTCTTCCACGAGCTGACCGAGGAGCAACTCAGGGATATCGTTGACCTGATGGTAAAAGATTTACAGAAACGCCTCGCCGACCACAAGCTGACAATCGAGATTAGCGATAACGCCAAGTCATGGCTGGCCCAAATCGGCTACGACCCGACCTACGGTGCACGACCTTTAAGACGAGCCATCGAGCAGTATGTGGAGAATCCCCTTTCCAGCAGGCTACTGCGTGGCGAATTCAAAGAGGGCGATGCCATCCGGGTCGACCGGAGCGATGACGGCTTAACCTTTAAGGCAAAGAAAACCAGGGCAACCGGCAGGAAAAACCGCTCAAGGCAGGAGAAACTTGGAGACTGATACCAGCGCCAGGCCAGACACCGGCACCAAGCTAGACAAGGTAAAACGCATCCTTAAAAGGTGGGACTTGTGGGTAGGCATCCTGACCATCTCCCTGACCTTCGGCCTGGCGATAGCAGTGGTCTTCTACTGGCAGTCATTCCAGGAACAGGCGAGCTATAGCTACCTGGGGCTGTTCTTCGTCAGTGTCCTGGGTGGGGTTACTGTCTTTATTCCGGTACCGTCGGTGGCAGTACAGTTCACCATGGGGGCGGTGTTAAATCCAGCTATAGTAGGCACCGTCGCTGGTCTGGGTTCCGCTATCGGCGGCACCATCATCTACCTCTTCGGGCGCGGCGGGCGCGGCATTTTCCACAGGGACAGCTTATCTTTGCCCAAATACGACAATTTTATAGCCCGATGGACGTCCCGCATTATGGGCTGGGCTCAGCACAAAGGCTCTCTGGCCATCTTTTTAATGTCGGCGGTGCTCAACCCCTTCTTTTTCCCGATGGCTTTCGCCATCGGTGCCAGCCGCTTCAAGCTGTGGAAGTTTTTCCTTATGTGCTGGGCGGGCAACACGGTCAAGAGCATGATGATCGCCTATCTGGGTTACTTCGGCCTGGGCGCCCTGCTGAGGTGGATAGGAATAGATATTTAGCCAAGATGCAGGAAGGAGCTTTAGATAATGAAACTGCGCCATGCTATAGTAGAAAGACTGGCATACCTTCTCTTCGGCAATAACATTGTTGTCGGTCTTCATATAAAAAAACAGCTGGAGTTTTTAAGAGAGCATATCCCGCCCGGCTTCCAGCACAGAAAGATGGACGACCTGGGCTGTGGCGACGGCAAGGTAACCATACGGCTAAAAGATATCTTCCTGCCGGAAAGTCTTCGCTGTTTCGACGTCAATCCCGGGCTGGTCAGGCGCACCGGTAAGAAGGGCTTATGTGCCGAGGTTATGAACCTGGAGCAAGACTTCCCCAGCGGAGAGCTGGCGGTGATGTGGGGGTCTCTACACCACCTGCAGGACATGGCAGGCTGTCTTGATAAACTCAGGCAGAACTACAAGATGGTCTTCATCAGGGAGCCTCTGAAAGAAGCCGGCGTAAGCTGGCTGGAGCTCGGTCACCCAACCAGTAAAGGGGATGTGGAGAGTCTGGTATCCAAGCACCTGCCCGGCGCCCGCATCCTTTTCCAGAACAACGCCGCTTTTATATTCTACGAAAGCCAGCCTGAACAGCAGCAGGGCAACAGCGGCAAGGTCCAGAATTGACCGACAGGCAGTAGATAGTTTATAATAATTGTGCCTGAGCTATTCCGCCCTAAGATTAAGAGGTAGGTGAATTTGCACGAGGCCTGTGGTGTTTTTGGTGTCTGTGCTCCCAAAGAAGATATAGCTCGGCTTACCTATTTTGCCCTGTTTGCCCTACAGCACCGGGGGCAGGAAAGCGCCGGCATCGCCACCACCGACGGCAGGAAGATTCAGGTCTATGCCAAGATGGGGCTGGTGTCCCATGTGTTCAACGAAGAAGCTCTCAGCAAGCTCACCGGCAATATCGCCATCGGCCACAACCGCTATTCCACCAGGGGCTCCAGCCGCAGTTACAATGTCCAGCCTATCGTCGTCGGCATTAACTCAAACAGCCTGGCTATCGCCCATAACGGCAATATCACCAACGCCGAGCCGCTATACAAGGAGCTCTGCGAGCAGGGCTACACCTTCCATACATCCACGGATACCGAGGTTATCGCCAACCTTATCCTGTCATCCACCCAGAAGGACTGGGTAGGCAGGATAAGATACGCCATACGACGCCTCCAGGGAGCCTACTCTATGGTTATAATGACCAAGGATACCCTCTATGCCGTCCGCGACCCTCTCGGTGTCCGCCCCTTGTGCCTCGGCGCTATCAATGGCAACAGGGTGGTAAGCTCGGAAAGCTGTGCTTTAGACCATATCGGGGCAGACCTTATCCGGGAAATAGAGCCCGGCGAGATAGTCGCCATTAACGCGGACGGAATCAAAAGCTACCGGGAAGAAGTGACCAAACAGGCTTCCTGTATCTTTGAATACATCTACTTTTCCCGTCCGGATAGCATTATAAACGGGCAGTTGATCCACACGGCAAGGCATAATATGGGCATCGGCCTCGCCGAAGAACACCCTGTCGATGCCGACATTGTTATCGGCGTGCCCGATTCAGCTACCGCCGCCGGCTTCGGCTATGCCCTCAGGTCCAGTATACCGCCGGGAGAAGGTCTTATAAAGAACCGCTATATGGGACGCACCTTCATCGAGCCCGACCAGCGGCTAAGAGACCTCGGCGTCAAGCTGAAGTTCAATCCACTGCGCTCGGTACTGGAAGGCAAGCGGGTAGTCCTGGTAGATGACAGCATCGTCCGGGGCACCACCACGCCCAAGGTAATAAAGCTACTGCGAAAGGCCGGCGCCAAAGAGGTGCATATGCGCGTCTGCGCCCCACCAATCCGCTACCCCTGCTTCTTCGGGGTGGATATGGCTACCCACCGGGAGCTAATCGCCTCTCAGAAAACCATACCCCAGATAAGGGACTACATCGGTGCCGACTCCCTGGGCTATCTGAGCGTCGACGGGCTGATTAAGGCAATAGGTTTACCCCGGGATATCTTCTGTCTCGCGTGTTTTACCGGCGAATACCCGATGCCGGTACAGCTGGAGATGGATAAACTGGCACTGGAGACGGCGGCTACCGGTAATAAGGTTCCAGTCAAACAGCAATAACCCCCGGTTATAAGGCTAATTCTCTCTTACTTTTTGATTGCAACAGGGCTTCTCCAGTGCTATGATAAATCTCATTAGGAATCGCTTGATAAAAAAGCGGAAGGAGGCTTTCTAAAATGGGATGCGGTGTAATACTCGGAGCAGCTATACCCGGGTTCTTCTTAAGTTCTCTCTTTACCATGCTTTTATGGGGCAACATCGCCCCGCACTTCGGAGGAGGCTCAATAAGCTATGCTATGGCGATGCTGATAACCATCAGCCTCTGGATTGTGGTGGCACCTCTGGCGGCGGCCGCCGGCAAGAGTAAATGGTTCGGTAAATAGGATCTAAGAACAGGCAAACGCTCTATTCTGGAGGCAATTAGATTAAACATACATATAAAGCCGCCGGCGTCAGCATCGATGCCGCCGACAGAGTCAAGAAGCTGATTGCCAGGTATGCTCAGACCACGCTACGCCCCGAGGTGCTGGCTGGTCCCGGTCTATTCGGCGGACTTTTTGAATTCAAGGGATTTAAGCAACCGGTGCTGGTCTCCAGCGTCGACGGGGTCGGCACCAAGCTCAAGATTGCCAGCGCTCTGAACAAGCACGATACCATCGGCATTGACATTGTCAATCACTGTGTTAACGATATCTTTACCTGCGGCGCCGAGCCGCTCTTCTTCCTCGACTACATCGCTATGGGCAAGCTGGCTCCAGACAGGGTAGAGGCTATTGTCCAGGGGTTGGCTAATGCCTGTCAGGAGGTCGGTTGCGCCCTAATCGGCGGCGAAACAGCCGAGATGCCCGGGCTATACGCCGAAGGGGACTATGACCTGGCCGGCTTTATTATCGGCGCCGTTGATAAAGACAACATAATAGACGGCAAGACGATAACCGCCGGCGATATCGCCATCGGCTTGACCTCCAGTGGTCTCCACACCAACGGCTATTCCCTGGCTCGTAAGGTTTTTGGCGATACTGCCGAGAAACTAAACAAACATTATCCCGAGCTGGGCAGAACCATCGGCGAGGCGCTTTTGGAACCACACTGGTGCTACTACCGTCAACTCAAGCCGTTACTGCCCCTTATCAAAGGGATGGCGCACATCACCGGCGGCGGCTTGACTGGCAACGTGCCCCGAATTTTACCCGAAGGCTTGACGGCACAATTCGACAGTAAATCCTGGGCGGTGCCGCCCATCTTTCAGCTAATCCAGCGTCAGGGCGACGTGGATAAAGATGAGATGTTCCGCGTTTTTAATATGGGTATCGGCATGGTGCTTATCTGCTCACCAGATAGCGTTGAACAGATAACCAGACAACTGCCTGAAGCCAAGGTTATCGGTGAAGTGGTGAAGCAAACCAGAGAGGCGAGGGTAGTTATTAAGTAAAACAAAGGGGAACCTAAGAGGGGCACGCCTCTCTTAAAGTCTTTCCCCCCTCTCCCTTGAGGGAGAGGGGGATACAGGTCGAAGATCCAAGATTCTTTGAACTCTTCGAGGGGAGAGTGTAATATCAATAAACGGAGGTTTTTATGCGAGCTATCATCAGTGTATCGGATAAAACAGGGGTAATCGATTTCGCCAAAAAGCTAAGCCAGCTTGGCTATGATATCTTCAGCACCGGCGGCACCAAGAAGGCGTTATCAGACGCCGGGGTGCCGGTAAAAAGCATCTCCGAAATCACCGGCTTCCCCGAAATACTAAACGGCAGGGTAAAGACCCTGCACCCGGCTGTCCATGGGGGCTTACTGGCAAAGCGCAACCTGAATACCCATATGAAGGAGCTAGCCGATAACGATATCCAACCCATTGACATGGTGGTGGTCAACCTCTATCCATTTGTCCAGACCGTGTCCAGGGAAGGGGTTACCATAGACGAGGCGCTGGAGAATATAGACATCGGCGGTCCCACCATGCTACGTGCGGCGGCCAAGAATTTCCCCTCCGTCATCGTTGTGGTCGACCCGGCTGATTACGAGGTAATTTTAGGAAAGCTGGAGACTGGAGAGGTATCCCTGGAGGAGCGTAAAAGGCTGGCGCAAAAGGCATTCCAGCACGTCGCCAGCTATGACACCGCTATCTCTCAATACCTTAGACAGGGTATGGACAGCTTTCCTGACAAGATGACCATAGCCCTTAAAAAACGCCAGGACCTGCGCTACGGCGAAAACCCCCACCAGCCAGCCGCCTTCTACGCCGAGCAAACGGCAGCCACCAGGCAGGACACCGGCATAACCTGGGCAAATCAGCTATGGGGCAAGGAACTGTCTTTCAACAACATCCTGGATGCCGATGCCGCCTGGAGTGCCGCCGTCGATTTCGCCGAGCCGACAGTGGCTATCGTCAAGCACACCAATACCTGCGGCTTAGCCAGCCACCCGGATATCGCCGAAGCCTACCGGCGGGCTTTCAGCGGCGATACCGTTTCCGCCTTCGGCGGCATTGTCGCCAGCAACCGGGCAGTCAACCTGGCAATGGCTGAGGCAATGGCAGACGTTTTTTATGAGATAGTCATCGCCCCCGAATACGATGCCGATGCGCTGGAGGCGCTGAAAAAGAAGAAGAATCTGCGTATCTTACTGGCTGAATTACCACCAGATTACGCTTCCAAACCCATCGGCTACCCTGATTACCGCCGGGTAAAGGGAGGGCTGCTCGTTCAAGCCTCCGACTCGCTGGCGGAAGACGATGTCCAGCTTAAAACGGTAACCAGACGGGCACCGACAGCCAGGGAAATGGAAGACCTGCTCTTCGCCTGGCGGGCGGTAAAGCATATCAAGTCCAATGCCATCGTGCTGGTCAAGGATAAAACCCTGGTTGGCATGGGGGCGGGGCAGCCCAACCGGGTTATCAGTGTCGACATTGCCGGTAAAAAAGCTGGCGATAAGTCCCGGGGCAGTATCATGGCTTCCGACGCCATGTTCCCATTCCCGGACAGCGTCGAGCAGGCGGCAGGAGTCGGCACCACTGCTATTATCCAGCCCGGCGGCTCCATAAGAGACGAGGACTCCATCAAAGCCGCTGATAAGCACAATATCGCCATGGTCTTTACCGGCGTCAGGCACTTTTTACACTAAACTAATAGGAGAATAAGCAATGAAAGAAGAAGAAATCAGAAAATCGGTCAGAGAGAACTATGCCCGAATAGCCAAAGAAAGCAGCTCTTGCTGTTGCCGATCGACCAATGCCGAAGACATCAGCAAGAGCATAGGCTACTCCGATGAAGAGCTTGAGTCCGTCCCGGAAGATGCCAACCTGGGGCTCGGCTGTGGCAACCCGGTAGCCCTGGCATCCCTGAAAGAGGGCGAGACCGTCCTCGATCTCGGCGCCGGCGCCGGTTTCGACGTCTTCCTGGCGGCAAACAAAGTCGGTAACAGCGGCAGGGTTATCGGCGTTGATATGACACCGGAGATGATCGGCAAAGCCAGAGCCAATGCCCTTAATGGTGGCTATGAAAACGTGGAGTTCCGGCTGGGCGAGATTGAAAATATCCCCGCCGCCGATAGCTCGGTTGATGTTATCATATCCAACTGCGTCATCAACCTATCCCCGGATAAGAAAAGCGTCTTCCAAGAGGCTCTACGTGTGCTGAGACCCGGCGGCAGGCTGATGGTGTCCGATATCGTCCTGCTGAAGGAGATACCCGATGTCATAAAGCAGTCTGTCGCCGCCTATGTCGGCTGTGTTTCCGGGGCACTTATGAAAAGCGATTACCTGGCAACGATAAGAGAAACCGGCTTCCAGGATGTCAATGTACTGGACGAGACGCTTTACCCTCTTGATTATATAACTGACGATTCAACGACCAGGACAATCATCGACGAGATGGGAGCTAAAAGGGAAGACATCGAAAACTCGGTTGCCAGTATAAAGGTGCAGGCGATGAAGCCGGGGTAGAATTACTATGCCAAGAAAAGGCGGCAATGGCGGTAGAGACACAGCAAAAATGCTCCAGTTTAAAATAAGCCCGGTTGTATTATTTTATTCATGAGCATGAAGTTATGACTTTAGCTTTGCTTGAACCTCAACCGTAATACCCGCTTGGTTGCCTCGGTAACCTTTACCCTGTCATCTATACGATAACCGACCAGCCAGACAATCTGTCCAGGGGTGTCTATAGTCTGTCCAGGGATGCACACCACCGGTACCCTCCCCCGCCATGCACGGGGGATTCTGGCATCAATCATAAACTCGTTCAGCTTCTTGGGCTGGAGTAAACCAAACGGTTGGAACCTGTCTCCAGGCCTACGACTACGAACTATAAGCTCATTACCGGCCTTATCAAGGTCAATACAGGCGGTAAAGTCATCATCTTTTTCTGCCACCTTCCCATGCTCAGTAACTTCAGCCTCAACCCGCCACCCCGTCAGCCTCGTCTCTCCGGGGATGTTCAGAGTATACTCGCCCGCCAGAGATGGGAAGGGGCAAAGAGCAGCCGGATCCCTGCCCAATAAATATCGCTCGTATTCTATTGAAAAGACCAGCCCCCAGGGCAGGCTGATCTGCTTCCCCGCAGGCTTGTCCAGCACGGCTATGATTTCTTCAATATGACGCGCCTCAATGTCCTTTAGGCTGCCAAGAAGCTCCTCGATGGCTGTCCTCAGCAGGTGTCTTTTGAGAGCCAGGCTCAGCTTGCCAAGACGTCTCTTATCCAGGACGATAGTTTCCCCCTGCCTCTGGACGACCTTACCCCACAAACGGGCGATTTCTTCATCCAGAAAGGCAAGCTCATCGGCGGCAGTGGAAGCAGTGCGCAGTAACGCCTCAGCCACCCCCGGATTGTAGCTCCGCAGCAAAGGCAGAAGCTGTTGCCGTATCCTGTTCCTCAGCGGTGACAGCGACAGGTTGGAGGCGTCGAGCCGCGGTGCCAACCGGTAGTGCCGGCAGTAGTCGGCTGTCTCCTGGCGGCTGACTTGAAGCAGGGGACGAACTATAGCAATCCTCTTGTTATCCATCTGCCACTGGCTGTTCGGTTTCAAGCCGACAAGCCCCCGTGTCCCCGTCCCCCGCACCAGGTGCATCAGTATCGTCTCTACTTGGTCGTCGAGGGTATGGCCGGTAGCCACCCTATCGGCGCCGACGCTATCGGCAGTGTCAGCCAGAAAGCGGTAGCGCACCTCTCTAGCCGCCTCTTCCAGCGAGATACGGTGCTTTTTCTGGTACGCCCTGACATCCTCTCTACCCGTTGTCAATGGTATGTCAAGACTTTTGGCTAACCCCTCGACATAACCGGCGTCCGCCTCCGAATCAGCCCCACGCAGCCGGTGGTCAAGGTGAGCAACATGAAGATTTATGCCCAGTTCATCCCTCAGCCCGACCAGAAGATGAAGCATGCAGGTAGAGTCAGCGCCGCCAGATACCGCCACCAGCAGGCATCTCCCGCTCGATGCCAGTTGATGTTCCCAAATAAAGCGGGTTACCCGTTGCTCCAGCGTAGGTGGCTTTTTTCTGACCATTTCAACTCTATTATAGTCAGCCGGGATAAGAGGGGCAATTATCCCTCCATAAAGACCGGATCTTAAAGGCCGTCAACCCGTTCCCAGTATCAGCCTGGTGCGGTGAATGGCGCCAGGCTCACCCAGACCCAGAGCTTTTACCACCTGCTCCGGCCTCCCCGAACCGTTGCTGCCGCAACGCAGCCGCATGCCGATAACGCCACCGCCGTTATGCCAGCTACCCAGCCACAGGTCATCAACCAGAGGCCTCAGGTCGTAGCTCCTGATGCCGGTATCCCGCTGGTGCTGCCAGGGCAGGTGCTCCTTAGCCAGCAGGGAGGCAATCGCCGCCACCACATCCCCAGCCACCCCATCTAC
>DAOUSH010000114.1 GCA_030627335.1 Dehalococcoidia bacterium
ATAACCACCCCCAGCCCGGCCAGAAACCCGGCTACCGTGCTCTTGCCACTGCCTATGCCACCGGTAAGACCGATAACTCTCATATTGTAACCAGTCTAGCTACTAATAATCGGGCAGTCAAGAAACCCTGTTTATACCCTTCCCCTTGTCAAGGGGAATCCGACACCTTAGAATTATATGAGTTGTTGTCAGTGATTTCATCTGTAAGAATACTTAGACCTGGGTCAAACCTGCTACTCCGAAAACCGGTTCCGGTGCAAAACATCTTCCAGCCTTCTCTTGGGTACATGAAGTGCCCCCTTATCGTCAACCCAGCGCTCTACCGAGCCGGTGGCTACCTCCACCACCGGGCTTTCATCGGGGAAGCCTAACGCCAGCAGTATGGCGATTTCATACCTGTCCGGTATGTTCAGCGCCCGCCTCAGCTTTTTCCGGTTAATGCCGGTCAACACACAGCTACCAAGCCCCTGTTCCTGAGCCACCATCACCGTATTCTCCACCGCCAGAGCGGCATCGTAATTGGTGTTTTCTCTGCCGGCACCCAACTCCGCCGCCAGTCCGGTGTTTATCAGGGTAATGATATAGGCTTTAGGCCGTCGTTCCGTAGACCATCCATCCTCTGGCCTGGGCACACCGGCCCACATCACTACAGCATCCAGCACCTTAGATAACATATGTTCGTCGTCAACAATTATGTATTCGCAGAGCTGGCTGTTTATAGCCGTCGGCGCCAGCCGGGCGGCATTGACGCACCTTTCAAGAATGGCATAATCTACCGGAGTATCCTTGAACCTCCTTATCGACCGCCGTCTGGTTACCGCTTCATAGACATCCATTCTATTTCTCCTTCCCGCCCCCTCTAAACTTACAGGGACACCTGCCTGCCTTCATAAGCCAGCGTAATTGAGTTCCCCAGTTCTTCAGCCACGTCAGCCAACTCAGCCGCAATCTCCGCCTCCAGTTCCGGGTTCATATGGACGGTAACCACATCCGGCAGATAACCCCTTGCCTTCTGAAAGCCTAAAAGCTCTCTCTTCAGCAGGCCTGGGGTAAGGTGCCCCTTTTCTTCACCGAATTGCCGGTACCTGTCCGGGGCGGTAACATCAGTAATCATCAGTTGCGGCGATACATACTGCCACAGGTGGGACAGCCCGGGCCCGGTGTCCCCGGTGTATAAGACCGCTTTACCATCAGGCGAGGTAACCTGATAGCCGACGGCAGGCACAAAGTGAGCCACCGGCACCGGTAGTACGCTGTAGCCCTCAATCTGTATTATCTGGTATGGCTCCACCGTATGGAAGCTGATGGTCTCTTTGCCTTGGGATTTTTCCAGGAACTTCGGGTAGAGGCTATCGTTCAGCAGATAGCTTGCCAGGGCATCGCCCACCGACGATATGGAGTAGATGTCAATTCCGGCCTGCCGGAGAAAAAGGTTCATGGCTATAAGCGGAATATCCCGGATATGGTCATAGTGCTGGTGGGTAAGCAAAATTGCCTTTAGCCTTAGCTGTTCCGCAAAGGTCAGGCTTGAGGTAAGCCCACCGGCATCCAGAGCCAGGACATCGTCAATCAGCAGGCTGACCAGCCTGTTGTCCCGCGATTCGGTGTTGTGCGCCCCGAGAAAGCTGATCTTCATCGGCTAAAACCTTGTCTCCCCTTAAAGCCGCCGCCAGCCCCTAATTCCAGATGGTAAAGGGGTTAAAGTTCGTCTTGTAGTCATAGGTATCAATGCCCTCTTTTTTCTTGAGGAAGTTGACGGTAGCATAGGTGAACGGAGTAGCTAAGACTTCAATAGCCGTCTTCGCCAGCCAGTGGTAAAGAATCATTATCGGGGCGAAGGAAGTGGTGCCGATGAAGGCGATGATAATGAATACGGTCGTATCCAGCCCCTGCCCGACCACCGTCGAGCCGATAGTCCTCGCCCACAGCCAGCGACCTTTTGTCCTTATCTTCATCTTAGCCAGGATGAAGGAGTTGGCGAACTCTCCCACCAGGTAGCCGCCAAAGGAGGCGACCAGAAGTCTTGGTGTATATCCCAAGATGCTTTTATAAGCCTCCTGCCCCTCCCAGAAGGAAGCCGGGGGTAGCTCGAGCCCCACCCAGGCAAAGAAAACGAAGATGAGATTACACAAAAAACCCAGCCAGATGACCCGCCTCGCCCAGCGATAACCGTAGACCTCGGTGAGGATGTCCCCGAAGATATAGCTTATCGGAAAAACGATGATAGCCGCCGGCAGAAAAACGGAGCCCAGGCTTATCACTTTGACGGCAATGATATTGGCGGTGATAAGGCAGGTAACAAAGACGGCGGCAATAACCACAAACCGGTGAGAGATATTCATTATCAAAGC
>DAOUSH010000013.1 GCA_030627335.1 Dehalococcoidia bacterium
ACTGCTGTTCCGAGAAAGAGTAACCAAAGCCTGTCAATAAAGGAGAATTTAATGCGGGAAAAAGTTGAAGAAATACTGGAAATGATAAGGCCCAGCCTGGTGGCTGACGGCGGCAATGTCGAGCTGGTTGATGTCGTCGGCGGCGTGGTCAAGGTAAAACTTGTCGGCGCCTGCGCCGGCTGCCCCATGTCCACTATGACACTGAAGGACGGCATCGAAAGAATCCTGAAGCAGGAAATCCCGGAGGTCAAAGAGGTGGTTTCAGCCTAAAAGCCTCAACAAGCTTCGTTCAAAAAGGGGTGAGTTCCTCGCCCCTTTTTTCTATACCGCCTGCTCCAGTTCAAACGCCTTGTGTAAGGTACGGACTGCCTCGTTGACCCTGGCTTCGTCAATGATACAGGTTATCCTTATCTCCGAGGTGGTGATAAGCTGGATGTTTATCCCCTTCCCGCTGAGCGCCCGGAACATCCTGGCGGCAAACCCGGGGGTGTTCTGCATGCCGGTGCCGATAATGCTCACCTTGCCTAGCTTCGAGTCGCTGGCGCACTGCCGGGCGCCGATGGCTTCGGCGATAGGTTCCACCACTTTCATTGCTTTTTCCAGATCATCTTTGGCTACGGTAAAGGTAAGGTCTGTAATATTCTCTATGCTGGCGTTCTGAACGATGGTATCGATGCTGATGCCAGCCTTAGCCAGAGGCTCGAAGATAGACGAGGCGATGCCGGGGTGGTCGGGGACACCGACCACCGTTATCTTGGCTACATTCAGGTCATGAGCGATACCGGTTACTTTGTTACGCGCTTCCATAGACGCCCCTCCATGAATTAGAGTCCCTGGATTATCACTAAAGCTGGAGGCAACCCTTATGGGGATATTGAATAGCTCCCCCAGTTCAACCGCCCGGGGGTGCATTATCTTAGCCCCGTAGGTTGCCAGCTCCAGCATCTCTTCATAGCCGATCTCAGCCAGACTGCAAGCCTCAGGTACAAGACGCGGGTCAGTGGTATAGATACCCTCGACATCGGTAAAAATCTCGCAACTGTCCGCTTTCAGACCGGCTGCCAGAGCCACGGCAGTGGTGTCCGAGCCACCCCGCCCCAGAGTGGTTATATCCATTTCTTCGGTAACTCCCTGGAAACCGGCGACGATGATGATCTTTCCCTGTTTCAGCTCCCGTGCCAGCCGCTTGGAGTCTATACCCAGTATCCGCGCCCGGCTATAGGCGGTGTCTGTCTGTATCCCCGCCTGAGCGCCGCTGAGGCTGATAGCCTCGTAGCCCATATCTCCCAGCGCTATCGCCAGCAGGGTGCTGGAAACGATTTCCCCGGTGGAGATTAAAACGTCCAGCTCACGGGCGCCGGGCTGGTCTGCCATCTGGTAAGCCAGCCCGACAAGCTCATCGGTGGTATCGCCCATCGCCGAGACGACGACCACGACATCATTGCCGGCGTCCTTCGTTTTAGCCACCCGCCGGGCGACGCTTTTTATCATATCGGCACCCGCCACCGAAGAACCGCCGTACTTTTGAACGATTAGAGACATATTTTACTTCTAATTTTGGGCTACGGGTCAATTTGAATTAAGGTAGTGCTTAGTATACCGTATTTCTACTTTGCAAAGTAACTATCCCATGTGGGATAGTTCTCATTGATTAAATAACTTTCGCCAGCTGTTGCTTCCCTTACACTTATTTTAAAAACACTTGATATTTGTTCTTCGGGTTTACCCTTAAAGTATGCCTCATAATCAGATTCTGGTATATAGAATGTAGTTGTTTTTACAGTTAATCGATGTAGTTCTAAGCCATCCCATTTGACATACCGTGTACCTAGTTCTGTGTCTCGTTTATATAGAAGTATGACATATATTTTATCAGCTTCGGTAGCTTTTGTTGGCTCGATATATATTTTTATTGAGCCAGTACCTAAAAAGGGGTTATACAAATATTCTCTCTTGACCACATTTACAGGTGATTGAATATTTATAGTTGGTATACCTTTACCCCATTGAGATATGGAACTAAAGATGTTGTCTTTATAAGTGGATAATGGCTCAACACCAGCAAAAGCACCAACTGTTGCTCCTAAAAGTACAATAACCAAGAAGATAGAGATAATAGTCCCAGCTCCCACCCTGTATTTTCTCAAGACTGATATATTCCAGAATAAAACTCCGATATTCGCTACAAGGATTATTGAACCAGAAATAGGGTCGGTCTTATCTGTTAAAAGTAAATAGCCAGTCCAACCCACAGCTGCAAGACATGCAATTACCAGCAAAACTAGGAAAGCTTTTTTCATTGGGAAACTGCTTCCTTTTGGTCTCTTCCATTTCTTACTTCTTGTTGTATCATAGTATTCATTACCAAACCACGCTTTACCTGAAGGGGTAGAATTTGTATTATTTACTCTACCGCTTGATTCTACCCTTCTCGCCGCCCTTGCTTCTGCAAGCTCATCACGCCTCAACTCCTCGGTAGTCTTACCAAGCCATCGCGCTTCTTTGCCGAAGTCTCCTCCGGGTCCGTAGCTTGGGATTGGAAAACTATGCTCACACTTATTACATCGCCAAGACTGAAATTTTTTATTATAGGATAAATTAGAACTCCCGCATCTTGGGCAGAGACCTCGCCCTCTTGGTTCTTTCTTTGCTGCCCAGTATTCGTCTTCTCTTCTAGGCATTTAAGTTTAAGGCCCTTATTCCACCAACCGCGACATAATATTATACCCCTTATCTATAAAAAGACCAGCCTTTTTTGCCTCCGCCTCGGTGAACCTTTCTGCCCCGTTAGCCGAAAAGCCCGGACCCCAGAGTATAAAGGGCACCGGCTCGGCGACGTGGGTCTTGATCTTGATTGGCGTCGGGTGGTCTGGCATAACCAGCAGCCGCAGATTTCCCGGCTCAAACTGCCACAGGCGGCTGACGACCTCTTTATCCACCCTCTGGATAGCATCCACCTTGTCGTCGATGGAGCCGGCATGCCCGGCTTCGTCCGGGGCTTCTATATGGATGACCGCCAAATCATGGTCATCAAGCGACTCTAAGGCACCTAGGGCTTGTCCCTGAAAGTCGTTGTCCAACCCGTCGGTTATCCCGGGAATTGCCAGTATATCCATAGCCATCATCCGCCCCAGTCCGAACAGAAGGTCAACGCCGGAGGTAAGCGCCGCTTTAAGCCCGTAGACCTGCTCGAAGGCGGGCATCTCTGGAACCCGCCCGCTGCCCCAGAAGAGCCATATCATATTCGCCGGTATATCACCTCTGGCCTGCCGTGTTTTATTCACCGGGTGCTTCCCCAACACCACCGCCGAGTCCTGCATCAAACGCCTCAAGAGATCGCTCCCCTGACCACGGGGCAGGAAATCGGCAAACGGCTTGTCCGGGATGTCGTGGGGCGGGGTACAGATTGCTTTAGCGGTATCCTCGTGCCCTTTAAGCTTTAATAAGTGGCGGTAGCTGACGCCGGGGTAAAAGCGGATACCTTCGCTACCCAGATTTGCGTTTAATGCTTCAATCAACTTCTTAGCCTCATCGGTGCCGATATGACCGGCGCAGTAGCTATTCATCCGTCCGTCCTCGACCGCCACCAGATTACAGCGGAAGACTACCTCTCCCTCATTTATGGCGACGCCCATACTGACCGCCTCGATAGCCGCCCGACCCCGGTAGTAAAGCCCGGGGTCGTAGCCCAGAAGCGACATACAGGCACAGGCGCTAGACGGCTCCATACCTTCAGGCACAGTCCGTATAAGCCCCACCACCCCCTCCTTCGCCAGGGCGTCGAGGTTGGGCGTTTCAGCCAGCTCTAGGCAGGTCTTGCCACCCCGCTCGGGCAGTGGCCAGCCGGCGGCACCGTCAATTATCAAAACACAGTGTTTCATAGTCTCTATTATTCCACTTCCATGTCCCCTTCAAGCTACCCTCTATATTTTATCTATATAACCTAGCTAATTTATGATTGTTGCTCAAGTCTTTAATTCAGCCTATAATAAAGGCTATCGGGGCGTAGCGCAGCCTGGTTAGCGCGCAGCGTTCGGGACGCTGAGGCCGGAGGTTCGAATCCTCTCGCCCCGACCAGCCTCTATCCCATCTCCTTCTTCGCCTCTTCCCAGAGCTTGTTCTGCTCATCGAACGATAATTTACCAAACTCCAGCCCCCGTTCCCGGCAAAACTTCTCCATACAGTTGAAGCGCTGGTAAAACCGCTTGTTTGTCTGCCTCAGTGCCGCCTCCAGATCTATGCCATGCCGCCGGGCGATATTGGCCAGGGTGAATAGCAAATCGCCGAACTCCTCTTCCTTTCGCTCCTTGCTTTGAGCTTGCTTAAACTCCCCGACCTCCTCAGCCAGCTTATCGATAACGCCTTCATCGTCCCGCCAGTCGAAGCCAACACGGGCTACTCGCCCCTGTATCTCCTGACTATAAGCCAGTGCCGGCATAGTCCTGGGTGCGCCGTCCAGCATAGAGGCATCCTTCTGCCTCTCCTCTTTCTTGAGCACCTCCCAGTTGACCAGCACCTCGTCGGCATCCCTGGCAGCAACCGAGCCGAAGACGTGGGGGTGGCGACGGATGAGCTTGGTGGTAATGCTTTCGATGACATCGCCCAGCTCAAACTCACCGTCATCGCTGGCTATCTGGCTGTGGAAAACTATCTGCAACAACAGATCGCCCAGCTCCACCGAGAGGCGGTTGCTGTCGCCATCGTCCAGCGCCTCCAGAACCTCGTAGCACTCCTCAAGCAGACACTCCCTCAGCGAGGAATGGCTCTGCTTCCTGTCCCAGGGACAGCCCTCGGAACCACGCAGGCGGGCGATTATATCCACCAGGGTGGAAAACTGGCTCGGGTCTTTTGCCAAAGACAAACTAACCCCCCCCTCAAGCCTTTTTCATTATATAAAAGATTATACAGACTACCCAAAGGCAAGGCAATAAAACAGGAAGTTATCGAAAGTTTATCCAAAATCCGTGATAAGATTATGCAACACCGGCAAACAGCCTAACCGGGCAGCACCGCCCCGACGAACTGCCTCTGCCCTCTTAAAAACTCGTCGGCTGTCATCACCCGCTTGCCCTCCAGCTGCACCGCCAGCAACCTTAAAACGCCATCGCCAGTGCTGACACCCAAGCCAGCCCCCGGCAGAGCCACCACCAGCCCCGTCACGGCATCAGCTTCCTGAGATAGCGGCTCTGCCTCGATAATCTTGAGCAATTTGCCCCGCCATTTGGTATAGCAGCCGGGCCAGGGGTGGAAAGCACGCACCCGCCGCCAGATAGCCACCGCCGGCTGATGCCAGTCTATTGCGCCATCCTCCTTGGTTATTGTAGTGGAATAGGTGGCGCCAGCCTCATCCTGTGGCCTGGGTATGATTTTACCCCTTACCCAATCCGGCAACATGTCCTGGAGGAGGTGGGCGGCAATCAGGGACAGTTTTAGAGTGAGCGAGCCGGTGCTATCCCTGTCCGAGATGGCAACCTGAGCCACGGACACCACCGGGCCGGTATCCAGCCCCTCGTCCATAAGCATAATGCTGACGCCGGTAAAGCTATCCCCGGCCAGGATAGCGGCAGCTACCGGCGCCGCTCCCCGGTGCCGGGGCAGAAGAGAGGGGTGTATATTCAAACAACCATACCGGGGAAGCCGTAAGACCGCCTCCGGCAGAATCTGGCCAAAGGCGGCAACCACAATGACATCCGGCTTAAAGCTAGCCAGTTCAGCTACGGCATCCGCCTCCTTCAGGCCAGCCGGCTGTACCACCGGCAGAGCCAGCGACGCCGCCAGTCTCTTCACCGGGGACGAGGCCAAACCGCGCCCCCGGCCGGCCAGCCTGTCGGGACGGGTATAAACAGCCGTCACCTGGTAATCATTAAGCACCAGGTGTCTCAGGGTCGGTGTGGCAAACTCCGGGGTGCCCATAAAAACAATGCTCAACTCAAGCCTCCCGGAACAGATTTTAACACCAAAGGCCGCCGCCAACAACACCCGTGATTAAGAGACCCCGGCAGACCGCCGCCTTCGCCATTTAGAAAATATTTTACCAGCACCATTCGCCCCAAACCTATCAGCTCAATATTTGATGAAAAAGGCCGTCTGAGAGAGCTTGCAATAGAAAACTAGCCTCAAAATCGCCCACCAGTCAGCGCCAGAAGCCTTGCTATCCCTGGTTGCCTGTTGTTACTATAAACAAGGTTTCTTTTAGCCTCATTCACAACCTGGACTGGGCCGACTACCACTCCCATCAACCCGGCGAAAAGAGCACCGAGGGCGCCGGGTTATTGATAACGGAACTACTTAACAATTGACGCTGTATAGCTAATAAACCTGCTATGATTGAGGGGAGTCTCTTTAAAATGAGGTCGGCGCAAGAAATCTGGGAGGCCGCTTTAGGCGAGCTACAGCTCCAAATCAACAAGCCAAACTACCAGACCTGGCTCCAGGGAACCAGGGGAATAGCCTACCAGGACGGCCAGTTTATAATCAGCGTCCCCAATGCCTTCGTTGCCGAGTACCTGGACAAAAACCAGCGCTCCCTGATTAAAAAGACCCTCATCGGGCTTGTCCACAGCAGCAACATAAAGGTCCAGTTCCAGACAGGCTCAGAGCACCCTGTCCCCACAACTGAAAATACCCACCACCAGGACCCGTCAGTCCGGGACCTCCCCGCCTTCAACCCCAAATACACCTTTGATTCCTTCGTCGTTGGCGGCTCAAACCGCATGGCTTATGCCGCCGCCCTGGGGGTAGCCCAGAACCCGGGGCATAGCTACAACCCGCTCTTTATCTATGGCGGTGCCGGGCTGGGCAAGACGCACCTGCTCCAGGCTATCGGCCATACCGCCCGGAGCAATAGTATACGGGCCCTCTATGTCAGCGGTGAGCACTTCACCAACGACTTTGTCGACGCCGTCAGACAGCAGAGAACGAACGAGTTCCGCAGCAAGTACCGGGACATCGATATGCTTATGATAGACGATATCCAGTTCATCAGCGGTAAAGAGCATACGGCTGAGAGTTTTTTCCACACCTTCAACGAGCTACACAACGGCAACCGCCAGATAGTCATCACCAGCGACCGACCGCCCAAATCGATGCCCCTGCTCGAGGACCGTCTGCGCTCCCGCTTCGAGTGGGGGCTGACTGTCGATGTCAAACCGCCCGACCTAAAGACCCGCCGGGATATATTGAAAGCCAAATCGGAGCAGGCAGGAGCCGGTATCCTGCCTGACGTACTGGATATAATCGCCCAGCAGGTCAGGGAAAATATAAGGGAGTTGGAGGGTGGTCTCAACCGGATAATCGCCTATGCCCGGCTGCTACAAACCGAGGTCACCCCGGAAATAGCGACCCGGGCGCTGGCTGATATCGGTGGCAGGACACTGCCGAGCGGTCACATAACACCGGATGCCTTGTTGGACGCCGTCTCCGAGTGCTTCCAGATAACCCCGGAGCTGATAAGCAGCCGGCGGCGAGACAAACAGGTCGCGCTCGCCCGGCAGGTAGCGATGTACCTTCTCAAACAGCAGGACGGCTACTCACTGGCCGAAATCGGCAATCTCCTGGGCGGCAGAAACCCATCAACAGTCAGCCACGCCTGCGAAAAGGTTGCTGAGGATATTAAAGCCAGCCCTCTCCTGAGGCACAGGGTAATGGACATCCAGAAAAGCCTGCGCCCCAGATAAGACAGCCTTCGACAACTACTCACCTATTTCCAAATAGATTAACCTACGAGTTAATCTATTTTGCATAAAACATTATAACTTTTCAATAAACTCCGTCATCTTTCGATAACCTCGATAGACGGCAGGATTGATAATCAGAAAGTTAGAGAAAAACCCACGATCTACAATACCAGCCGAACCTGCCTCATACCTGGAGATGTGTTATTATAAGTACTATTAAAACTATGATTATATTCAAGAAATAGTTTAACAAGATAATCGTATAAAGGATAATATGTTTGACATAGCAGAAATAATGGTGAAGGCAGGAGATGGAGGTAATGGCAAAGCAGGCTTCCGTCGGGAGAAGTTTGTTCCATTTGGTGGTCCTGATGGCGGTGACGGTGGCAAGGGAGGGGATGTTATTGTCAAGGCTGATGCCGGAGTAACCAATCTGAAGATATTTCGCTGGCGGGGGATGTATCGGGCAAAGGATGGGCTAAATGGCGAAGGGCAGAAGAAGCATGGTAAGGATGGGGCTGATAAGGAGCTGCTGGTTCCGGTGGGGACTGTTATCTTTCTTAAAGCGGAAGAGGATGGTAACCCTGTTCTTGCCGACCTGAGTGAACCTGGGCAGTGGGTAGTGGTCGCCAAAGGGGGCAGGAGTGGTCTGGGTAATGTCCACTTCGCTTCGTCCACCAACCAGGCGCCCCGTATCGCCCAGATGGGGGAACCCGGCGAGGAGAAATCTATTATTCTGGAGCTGAGGCTTATCGCCGATGTCGGCATCATCGGCTACCCCAATGTGGGTAAGTCCTCCCTGCTGGCGGCGGCTTCAGCGGCAAAACCGAAGATTGCCGGCTATCCTTTTACCACCCTGGAGC
>DAOUSH010000089.1 GCA_030627335.1 Dehalococcoidia bacterium
AATTGCCATTGTAGTCAACTTCATATAAGATCCTGTAGTTCCCACCCCTCAAGCCAAGACAGAAGTAAAGAAACCTGCGCCCAAGCTTCTGGCTGAAGTCAAAGAGCCAGTATCACAACTTAAACCTGAACCAGCAGCAGAGCCAAAAACCAAGCCTGAGTCTAATATTCTGGCACAGATGGCAGACATCCGCCAGACCCTAATAGACCACTCCAACCAGATCGCTGAGATTAGAGAAGTCCTGTCTCGCAGGATGAAACCCTCCAACGCCCTACAAAGAAAACGGGGAGCTTGAAGGGCGAAGCCCCTCAAGCAAATCTTCCCTCTCCCTTTAGTAAAGGGAGAGGGATAAAGGGTGAGGGATTTCCAAATCTTACTTGCTATAAGCAGAGCCTAGCTGTTATCATTGAGGGTGATGTTAAACCCGATAATGATAATAATAGGCGTCAACTTTCTACTATATATCGCCACCACCATATCATCGGACTTGATTTTAGACATGGGATTATGGTCACCGGCTGAGGTCTTCTTTCAATATCCCTGGGGTCTGGTTACAAGCATGTTTCTCCATAGCGGTTTTTACCACCTCTTTGCCAATATGATGACCCTCTATTTCTTCGGTAACTTCCTTTATCGGTTGCTTGGTGACAGGTGGTTCTGGTTAATCTATATCGGCGGGGGTTTGCTGGGTGGTGTCTTCTTCGTAGCGCTGGGGACGTTGATGGAACCGAACTCCCTGGCCCTGGCTATCGGCGCTTCGGGGGCGGTTTTTGCCCTGGGTGGGGCGCTCTCCATATTGAAACCTAACCTGAAGGTCTATATTTTATTTATACCGGTGCCGGTACCGCTATGGATAGCTGTCATCGGTGGTTTTGTGCTTATGTCCTTTTTGCCTAATGTCGCCTGGCAGGCGCACCTCGGCGGTCTGCTCTTCGGGATAGCTGCCGGCTATTTTATCAAGAAGCGGAGACGCTACTACTTCTAACGGCTTGTGCCCGTTATTATCTATCCGAACTTGTGGCTGATGCCGTAGCCAGCCAGGCCCTTACGAGAGCAATCGCCCCGGTTCAGGGCTTCGATAATGGTTTCGGCGGTCATCTTGCCAGACGCCATAGCCAGGTTGTTACCCTCGCGGTGGAGGGCGTTTAACAACACCGCCGAGTCCACGGCGATGAGATAGCCGTCGCTATAGAGGCTGGGCATGGTATCATAGCCGCCCTCGTGGAGCCAGTGAGCCATAAGAAGTTAACAACAGTTAACCTGCTATGATTTAATCAGCGCTCCGGCGACAATCTCGGCCAGATCCAGCACCTGGACTTTATCATCAGCGTTTTTGTCTTTGAGCCCGTCGTTAAACATAGTCATGCAGTACGGGCAGCATACGCAAATCGTCCCCGGGTCTTCCTTCAAGGCTTCTTCTACACGCGCCACATTGATATGTTTACCAATGGGTTCTTCCATCCACATGCGCCCGCCGCCGGCACCACAGCAAAAAGACCTATCATGATGTCGCCCCATTTCAGCTGGCATCTGACCGGTAGCAGAGGCAAAAACTTCACGCGGGGCTTCATAGATATTATTATAACGTCCCAGATAGCAGGAATCGTGAAACAACGCTTTACCCAGGTCATTGGTCTGGTTCAGCTTCAGCTTACCCTCTTTGAGCAGACTATTGATTAAATCAGTGTGATGACTGACCTCCAGTTCGGCACCATACTGACGGTAATCGTTCTTAAAGGTACTGTAGCAGTGCGGGCACTGGGTAATAATTTTCTTAACACCTCTTTCGGCAAACAGCTCGATATTCTCTCTGGCTATACGGTCGAAAATGAATTCATTACCCAATCGGCGCAAGCTGTCACCACAACACAGCTCATCTTTGCCCAGGATACCCCAGGAAATGCCGGCTGCGTCCAGAATTTTAGCCATCGCTAAGGTTGTCCGTCGGTTGCGGGCATCAAAAGCACCGGCACAGCCTACGTAAAACAAATATTCGGTCCTACCAGCCTCAAACGGCTTGACATCAATTTCCGCCGTCCACTTGACACGCTCCCCGGGAGCGATACCCCAGGGATTACTGCGCTGCTCCATGCTCTCAAAAAATGCTAGCAGTTCTTCTGGGAATTTGGCTTTCATCTCCACAAGATTGCGGCGCATATCAACAATCTTGGGCACATGTTCAATAGACACCGGGCATACTTCCATACAGGCGCCGCAGGTAGTACACTCCCAGATAACCTCTTCAGATATGCTACCTCCCTGCTCCTGACCGTCGCCTATTAAGGGCAGTGCCGAGTCTTTATTACTGAACATTAGCGGGCCGTTTTTCAGCAGGTTGACCTTAATATCGTGGATGACCAGCCGCGGGTTTAGCGGTTTTCCCGTGAAGGCAGCCGGGCAGGAATCAGTACAGCGCCCGCACTCGGTGCAGGAATAAGAGTCAAATAAATCCTTCCAGGTGAACTGGTCTACCCGCTCAACGCCGAAGGTATTGCCCTCTTTAAACTCTTCCCGAGACTGGGTATTAATCTTGGTGAGACTCTTGAAAAAACAGTTGGGAATGGAGGTAAGAATATGCATGTGTTTACTGTAAGGCAGATAATTAAGAAACACGAACAGTACTATAGCGTGAATCCACCAGAAAAAGCTGGCATAGCCAACCAGGCTTCCTGCCGGAACACCCGAGAAAAAAGTAGAAGCCGCAAAACTGGATATGGGCATGTACCGGGCGGCTTCCTCACTACCATGAGCAATTTCGCTGGCATGCAGGCCGAAAAAGGCAATCATCAGGACGGCGATTAACCCCAGAATAACAAAGGCATCAAGACTGCGTGCAACTATGTAAGATGGGGGGAAAGCCAAACGGCGGATAACTGCGATACACACTGCCAGGAGAGCAAGAATAGACACCAGATCAAAAATTAAGGCCAGGGTAAAGTACGCACCGTCCGGCATCAATGAGAGGCTAATGTAATCTGGCAACAGACCGTTGAGCAGGAACTCAGTATTGGCGATTAATAAAATCATGAAGCACCAGAAAAGGATAGCGTGGTTCAAACCGAAAGGGTACCTCCGGGTAACTGCACACCGCTGGGCAAAGGTGTTA
>DAOUSH010000080.1 GCA_030627335.1 Dehalococcoidia bacterium
ATGCCGGCGAGAAGCTGAGATTTGCCTGAGTTGGGCAAGCCGATGACTGCTATCTGAGCGGCGCCCTCCCGCTCGATAGTCATGGACGAACGCTGGGCTCCGGACTTCTTGGATAGTTGCTGAGTCAGCTTGGCGATACGGCCTCTCAGCTCGGCGCGGAGGTGGTCTGTGCCCTTGTGCTTGGGCATAATAGCCAGCATTTCTTCAAGGGCAGCTATCTTTTCCCCCGGGCTTTTAGCCTCGCGGAAGACCTTCTCGGCACTGAAGTATTGCGGTGGCAGGTTGGCTGGCATAGTTAGGTTAGATACTCCTTTATTTTTTGGGCGAGGCTGCGGCTTATTCCTTTGGCGGAGGAAAGTTCCTCCAGCGTAGCCTCCCTGATAAACTGGACTGAACCAAAGTGCCTCAGCAGACTGCGTTTAAGTGTGAGTCCGACACCGGGTATGGTATCCAGAGCCGAAGCGAAGGTCTGCTGCTTGTGTATCTTGTGATGATAACTTAGAGCGAAGCGGTGCGCTTCGTCCCTCAGACGTTGAAGCAACTGAAGCCCGGGAGAAGTATAGGGCAAACTGATGGGATTTGCACTTTGCGGTATAAAGATTTCCTCCCTCTCCTTGGCCAGGCTGGCGACGGGCACCGAGTCGGCTCCGGCCTTGTGCATCGCTTTGACTACCGAGCCGAGCTGGCCCTTGCCGCCGTCAATGAGGATGAGGTCGGGCATTATTGCCCAGCTACCCGATACGGCAGCATCTCTTTTGATATGCCCGAAGCGACGCTGGATTACTTCCTGTAGCATAGCGTAATCATCAGCCGAGGGTACCGTTTTAATCCGGAAGCGTCGGTAGTGGGCTGGGCTGGGCTTGCCTTTCTCGAAGACCACCATACTGCCCACAGCGGCTTTGCCCTGTATGTTTGATATGTCATAGCCTTCCATCCGCAGCGGCAGGCTGGGCAGATTGAGATCTCTCTTTATCTCCTCCAGTGCGGTATTCAGTGCTGTCGGCGCCGATAGCTGTTTTATCCTTTGTTGCAGCAGAGCCTGCCTGGCGTTTTCGGCGACGGTATCCATCAGTTGTTTTTTATTGCCCCGGCGTGGTACCTGAAGGCGAACCCGGCTTCCCCGCTTGCTTTGCAGCCAGTCTTCGATAATAGCCCTGTCTTCAACAGGGTATTGTAATAGCACCAGCGGAGGTATATAGGCGGCTGAGTCATAGAACTGCTTGACGAAGATGTTCATTATCTGCTCCGGCTCTTCAGAGCGGGTGCCCTGCAGAGTAAATCCTTCCCGACCGATTGTCTTGCCGCCGCGAATGAAAAAGACCTGAACGCAGGCATAGTCTTTTTCCTGGGCGAAGGCGATGACGTCCTGCTCGCCTCTGACGGTGGTTGCCAGCTTCTGCCAGGCAATAACCTCCCTGACCGCCTGAATCTGGTCTCTGAGCTTGGCCGCCTTTTCGTACTCCAGGGCGGTAACGGCTTGCTGCATTATTTTCTTAAGCTCTCGGACTACCGTTTCCTGCCTGCCTTCCAGGAAGAGGATTAGCTGGTTTATTATTTCGGCGTATTCCTCCCTGGTAATAGCCCTGATGCACGGCCCGGAGCACTTCCGGATGTCGTATTCCAGGCAGGGGTGGGGCAGGGGTGTGGTGAGGTCTTTGGTGCAGGAGCGGAAGGGGAAGATGTCCTTGACCACCTTGAGAGCCTGACGCACCGACCTGGCACTGGCGAAGGGGCCAAAGTAACGCCCGCCGTTATCTTCCAGGCGGCGGGTGATCTGCACCCTGGGCCAGTCCTCGCTGGTGTCTATCTTGAGGTAGGGGAAGTTCTTGTCGTCTTTGAGGCGGACATTGTAGTAAGGACGGTGCCGTTTTATCAGGTTCAGCTCCAGAATAAGAGCTTCCTGCTCCGAGCCGGTAATAAAGAAATCGACATCGGCTACCCGGGCGGTCATACGCTCGATTTTGGTTGTGGACTTTTGCCTGGAGCCGAAGTAGGACCTTACACGGTGCCTGAGGTTAGCCGCCTTGCCTATATAGAGGATATTGCCCTGGGCGTCTCTCATAAGGTAGACGCCGGGATTGGTAGGCAGTTGCTTGACCAGTTCTAATATCCGGTTCTCGGCCACTTTTACCCTCCAGTACTGCCAGTTGTATTTTAGCATAGCCAGTATAATGGGCAAAGCATATAAAATATATAGATTTCTTGGCAAATATAGCATTCAGTGGTAGGATGAGAATAAGGAGTACTACTTTAAAAACATTTTACGGGAGGGTAACTGGCAATGAAAAGCCTGGCTGCTGGGGTAAGGGTACTATCTGTAGCTCTGTCGCTGATATTATTAGCTATAAGCGGTTGCCAGTTTAATAACGATATGGAAGAAGACAATGATCTGGAAACAGTAGAAATAAGGGAATACGAGGGCGTTGACCTTTCCTCTGTAGACGCATTTCGGGAGAACTCCATCAAGGGACCTCAGGCTATAGATATAGAAAGCTATAGCCTGAGCATAACTGGTCTGTGCCAGGAGCCGAAGAGCTATACCTATGATAAGGTTATTGACAGCTACACCAATTATAAAAAGGTCTCGAAGCTACACTGTGTCGAGGGCTGGAGTGTCACCATTCTCTGGGAAGGGGTGCTGGTGCGGGAGCTGATAGAAAAATCAAAACCGCTACCGGAAGCCAGGGTGGTCATCTTCCATGCTTATGACGGCTACACGACATCTTTCCCGATAGAATATATAATGGATAACGATATACTCTTAGCCCATAAGATGAACGAACTTACCCTGCCGGTGGAGAGGGGCTTCCCCTTCCATCTGGTGGCGGAGATCAAATGGGGCTACAAATGGATAAAATGGGTAACAAAGATAGAGCTGTCCAACGATGTTAATTATGAGGGTTACTGGGAAAGCAGGGGCTACTCAAATATAGGAGACCTGGAAGAGGGCTTCTATGAATGATAAAGGCGATAGTGAAGCCCTTGTTACAGGAACGAAATATCTATATTACCTTTGGTCTATTTAATTACCACTCTAGTTATGTTATGAAAACACAAGCCAATCGTAAAAAATCTGGTATTAATTCAGATAACAATTAACTGACTTTTAGGCCGTATCCACCTCCCCAAACCCAAGTCACTTCCTATTATATAGGTATTGACAGCACCTACCATTGGTAATACTATTGCAGTATATATAAGGGGGGAGTCATGATTGAATCATCATTACCGTTTGAGACGCGATACTTCCCAACGAAGAAGTATACTGATTTCTATCAGAGTTCCATGCAGAATCCAGAAGAATTTTGGGCAGAACAGGCAAGACAACTGGACTGGTTTAAGACCTGGGACAAGGTTCTGGAATGGAATCCACCGTTTGCCCACTGGTTTGCGGGCGGGCAGTTGAATGCCTCCCATATATGCGTTGACCGCCACATTAAAAGCTGGCGGAAGAGTAAGG
>DAOUSH010000075.1 GCA_030627335.1 Dehalococcoidia bacterium
ATCCCCGGTGCCGTTTTGCGGGTATCGGTGATGATGGTGGCAAATCCCTTTACCCGGGCGACGTATCTGGCTGTCTCGGAGGCGACGCCGCTCAAGCGGCTCAGGAAGTTGAGGGCGACCCTCTCCGCCTTGAGAATACCTGCCACGTTTCCACTGATAGTGGCTACCCTGTCTCCTGCTTTTAGCTTCTCTCCGTCCGGGATAAGTAGCTCTACCTTAAGTGAAGGCTCGACCCTGACAAACACCAGCCTGGCGATGTCGCCGCCAGCCAGTATGCCCTCTTCTTTAGCTACTATAGCTGCCCTGCCGGCGAGGCCGGCTGGTAATAGTATACGGCTGGTTATGTCGCCACTGCCGGTATCCTCAGCCAGCGCCAGGTCTATGATTCTACTAACCTGCTCCTCGTTTTGTTGAAGGTTATTCATATACCCCTTTAATTATTTTGTTATCACGATGTGCTTGAGCCACTCGGGTGAAGTATATGGGAAATCGGAGCGGAAGTGAGCGCCGCGGCTCTCGTGCCTCAGGATAGCCGCCTCGGTCAGCAGGCGTCCGGCCAGGACCAGGTTTGCAAGCTCGTACGAAGAACGGTCTTTCGGCTGGGGCAGGGACTCCTGCCAGCCAGCCAGTGTCTCGGCGGCGGTAATCAGGCCTTCTTCGTCCCGGATGATGCCTGCTTTGTCCCAGAGGAGACGTTGCAGGGTGAGGAGGTCGGGTGAAACTTTCTTCTTAGGCGGCTGTCTCCGCTCGAGCGAGAGGTGGATATCTTCATCTTGACCGGGGATGGCCGCTATCGGTTTATCCGCCCCGCCGGTCTTTTCTATAATCCTCTTGCCGAAAATCAGCACCTCCAGCAGTGAGTTTGAAGCCAACCGGTTCGCCCCGTGGGCTCCGGTGCAGGCGACTTCGCCGGCGGCAAACAGCCCGGTTATGCTGGTTTCGCCCCAGGTATTGACCCTGACGCCGCCTATGGCGTAGTGGGCGGCTGGCGCCACCGGTATCGGCTGCTTGGTTATATCCAGCCCTTGGTCGAGGCAAAAGCAGTATATCTGGGGGAATCTGGTGGCGGTAATATGTGGTGGTAGATGGGTGATATCGAGCAGGGCATTATCCGCCCCGGTCTTTTCCATCTCGTGCAGAATACTGCGGGCGACGACGTCTCGAGGCGCCAGCTCAGCCTGCGGTGCATAGTCGGGCATAAAGCGGTAGCCGTCTCTGTTACGCAGTATTCCCCCCTCGCCCCTGACCGACTCCGAGATGAGGAAGGGGATTACCCCGGGAAGACGCAGTGCGGTGGGGTGGAACTGGAAAAACTCCATATCCGCTATCTCGGCGCCAGCCCGGAAAGCCAGGGCTATGCCGTCGCCGGTGGCTACCTCTGGATTGGTGCTGAACTTAAATAGCTGTCCGGCACCACCGGTAGCCAGTATCAGGAAGCGGCCGCCGAATTCCTTGATGGAGTTGTTCTCGCAGTCGAGGGCTCTTACTCCATTGACCCTGCCTTTCTCCACAAGGATATCGGTCGCCAGGTGGTGCTCCAGGACCCGTATTTCAGTTGCGTGCACCCTTCTGCTCAGCGTCAGTTCGATATGTTCACCGGTGGTATCACCCCCGGCGTGGAGGATGCGGGGCAGGCTGTGCGCCGCCTCCAGGGTGAGGTCAATCTTGCCGTCTAGGGTATCGAATGGCACGCCCAGGTTGACCAGGTCGGCGATGCGGTCGAGGGCTTCATTGGACAGGATACGCACCGCCTCTTCATTGCACAGACCATCGCCAGCGGCTATGGTATCCTTGAAGTGTAGCTCCGGCGAATCGCTTTTGCCTATAGCGGCGGCGATGCCCCCCTGGGCGAACTTGGTATTGCAGTCGTCTATACTGCCCTTGGTTATCAGGAGGACGCTTCCCTGCTTCTGCGCCAGCAGGGCACAATACAGCCCGGCAATACCACTGCCGACTATGACGTAATCATAGCGATAAATCAGGCTACCTCCCAGACTATATTGTTAATCTTGGGTAGAGATATGGGGAACGGTCTTTACTTGGTTTCTTCCTGTTTGCCGGCGATGCCGTTTCTGGCGACCCTCATCGTCGCCCCCGATTCCACCTTCAGGATGACGCTGTCCTCCCGGACGCTTTCGATGCGGCCATAGATACCGCCTATGGTGATTACCCTGTCGCCCGAGCTCAGTCCTTCGGCAAGCTCCTGGTGTTCACGCTGCTTTTTGCGCTGGGGTCGGATGATAAGAAAGTAGAAGACGCCAAAAAGCAATACCATGAAGACGACCATATAGATGGTGCTGGTGGTGGTGCCTTCCCCTTCCGTTGGGACACAGCCACCCATAAGTACCAGGCTCAGAGCCAGCAACAGTACCAGGGTTAGAGATGCTACCTTTGCCATTTTTCCTCCTTAGACTAGTCGGTGCTATCTATACATTCCTCCCTGGAGTGCCCAGGGGCTCGTTTTTTCAATCTTCACTTTCACTATTTCCCCCAGCAGTTCGTCGTTTTCGCTGAAGAATACCAGTTTACCACTTCGGCTTCTGCCGTGCCACCTGCCCTTCCTCCTGCCCTCTACCAGGACCTCAACTGTTTTGCCCAGAAGCCGGCTGTTTATCTCGGTGGCTATTTTTTCCTGTAACCGCTCGATGGTATCCAGCCTCTCCTTTTTGACCGACGGTGGCACGTTATCTTCAAGATTTCGGGCGGCGATGGTATCCGGCCGGGGTGAATAAGCGGCGATGTGTACGCTATCGAACCTAAGCTCGCGGAGCAGGTCAACCGTTGCCTGGAATTGCTCCTGATTCTCCGAGGGAAAGCCGACGATGATGTCGGTGCTCAGTGCAATCGCTGGCACCTGGCTTCGAATTCGTGCCACAAGCTGGCGATAGCTCTCAACCGTATAACCCCGCCCCATCACCTTCAGGATCTCGTCGTCTCCCGCCTGGACGGGCAGGTTTATCTGCTGGCATACCTTGTCCAGTTTGGCTATCGCTTCTATAAGCCGGTCTCCCATATCCTTGGGGTGGTTGGTCAGGAAGCGGATGCGGGCGATGCCGTTTATGTCATTCAGCTCGTAGAGCAGGTGGGCTAAGTCGGGCTTATCGGGCAGGTCGTGGCCATAGGAGTCCACATTCTGCCCCAGCAGGACGACCTCTTTCACCCCGTGCTGTGCCAGCTCTTTTACCTCGCTGACTATTTCAGAAACAGGGCGGCTCTTCTCCCGCCCGCGGCGGTAGGGGACGACGCAATAGGAGCAGAAGTTATTGCAGCCCTGGATGATGGGAACGTAGGTGCTCGGTGACGGCTGCTGCGGCAACATCGGGAACGGCTCGTCTTTTGCCAGCCATCCCGGGTATTCGCCGGGCTTGAAGAAGTGGTCGATGTGGGGGAATCTCTGTTTGAGCCTGGCGGTGTCAGAGTCTACGAGACAGCCGGTGACGGCCAGTATCGGTGGTCGGGACGATCTCTTTAGTGCCCTCAGGGCGTTGATTTTGTTTACAATACGGTCTTCGGCATGCTGGCGCACGACACAGCTATTAAGCACGATAAGGTCGGCTTCCCCGGCGATAGCCGTCGGCTGGTAGCCGAGGTGCTGGAACAGGCTCTCCAGCCGCTCCGACTCCGCCTTGTTCATCTGACAGCCGATAGTCCATATATAATAGTGAGACATAATATTTTACTCTGAGTAAGACAGTTCCTCTGGATAGAGAGAAGAATCTTTCTTCTGGCGGAGGGGGAGGGATTCGAACCCTCGA
>DAOUSH010000050.1 GCA_030627335.1 Dehalococcoidia bacterium
ACTACCGCCGCCGCCTGGGATATAGCCCGGAAACTCAAGCTGGAGATGCCCATTACCGAAAAGATTTACCAGGTGCTCTATAACGGGGCTGATACCCGCCAGGCGATAACCGAGCTACTGGGAGCCAGGGGCAGACATGAACTGGTTGGCAGAAAATGGAGGCTCTTTTCTCTGTTTCGGCGCCACCGGCGTCGTTAAGCCTGGGTGGTTAATGGTGGAGTGGGGCTATTTACCCTTTTTATCGTCCCGGCTGAGACTATCGGCCAGCTCCTGAAAAAGCTGACGCTGTTGTTTGGTTAACCTCTCTGGAGTGACTACCAGTAGCCTGACCAACTGGTCGCCGTGCCTGTTCCTGTTGAGATAGGGAATGCCCTTGCCCTTAAACTGGAAAATCTGGCCTGTCTGGCTGCCGGCCGGAACTTTGAGCTTTACTTCGCCGTGGAGCGTGGGTACTGTCAGGTCGGCGCCGAGAGCCGCCTGGGCGAAGTTAACCGGTAGCTCGTAGAGGATATTGGCGCCATCTCTCTTGAAGAGCCGGTGGGGCAGAACAGTTACCGTGATATAGATGTTGCCGGCCGGGCCACCCCTTTCGCCGACATTACCCTGTCCGTTTAGCCTCATTTCGTTGCCGTCGTCAACACCGGCTGGTATCTCTATGGTAATACTGCGTTTATGCTTTTCTTTGCCCGTTCCCCGGCACTGGGGGCAGAGCTCGGTGATGGTTTTACCCTCTCCTTCACAGCGGGGGCAGGTAACAATGTTGGCAAAGCGACCGAAAAGGCTCTGCTGTACCCGTTGCACCCGACCGTTGCCGTTACAGTCGGGGCAGCGGATTGGCTGACTGCCTGGCTTGGCACGAGTGCCGTGACAGGCAGTGCAGTTTTCGATGCGGGATATATCTATATTTCTCTGGCAGCCGAAGGCGGCTTCCTCCATGGTGATGGTTGCCTGCGAACGAATATCGCTACCACGCTTTGGCGACTTATGGGCGGATGATGTCGCACCACTGAAGAACTCGTAGAAGTCTTCAAAGATACTGCCCATCCCGCCGAAGCCTTCGAAGTCCTGCCCCGAGAAGCCATCGACGCCGGCATGCCCGAAACGGTCATAGGTGGAGCGTTTTTCGGCGTTTGACAGCACTTCATAGGCTTCGTTTATCTCCTTGAACCTGCCCTCGGCGCCGTCGTCGTGGTTATGGTCGGGGTGGCACTGGAAAGCCATCTTGCGGAAAGCCTTTTTTATATCTTCAGAGCCGGCATCCTTTTTTACACCGAGTATTTCGTAGTAGTCCCGTTTTATCGCCATATTATTTTTATCTCTTTCTGCATCTTCTTCTTTCTTTGGCTTTCCTTCTATATCAACCTCTCTCCCTGTATCCCCCTCTCCCCACAGGAGAGGGGGGGGTATATAAAAGGGGCTGCGCCCCTCTGGAACTCCCCTTTTATACCTCTCTAAACTCCCCTTCGACAGTGCCCCCGTCTTCTTTGTCCGGAGGCGTTTCACCTTCAGGAGGCGGTGCTTCACCTTCCGGAGGCGGTGCTTCGCCTTCAGGTGGCGGCTGCTGTCCGTAAACGGCGGTGCCTACCTTTTGCATTGCCTCCGATAGCTCCTGCATCGTCTTCTTGATGGCTTCGATATCGCTGCCCTGTAATGACGAGCGCACCGCCTTTACCTTTTCCTCCAATTCCGTTTGCATCTCTTCTGGTATCTTGTCTTTCTGCTCGCGGAGAGTTTTTTCGGCGGTATACGCCATGGTGTCGGCGGTGTTCTTTGTTTCCACTTCTTCGCGGCGCTTGGCATCATCGGCGGCGTGTGATTCGGCATCACGCTGCATCTTGTCCACTTCTTCCTTACTCAATCCGCTGGAGGCGGTAATGGTTATCTTCTGCTCCTTGCCGGTGCCTTTGTCGAGAGCCTTGACGCTGAGGATACCGTTGGCGTCGATATCAAAGCTGACCTCGACCTGGGGGACACCCCTCGGCGCCGGTAGGATACCATCTAGCATAAAGCGTCCCAGCGTCCTGTTATCCGCCGCCATCGGTCTCTCGCCCTGCAGGACGTGAATCTCAACGCCGGGCTGGTTGTCTGCCGCTGTGCTGAAAACCTGTGTCTTGGAGGTAGGAATAGTGGTATTGCGGGTGATGAGTGGGGTTGCCACTGCGCCTAGCGTCTCGATGCCCAGGGTAAGCGGAGTAACATCCAGCAGCAGGACATCCTTGACATCTCCCTTGAGCACCCCGGCCTGGATAGCGGCGCCGATGGCTACCACCTCATCGGGGTTGACCCCTTTATGAGCCTCTTTACCGAAGAACTGTTTTACCTTCTCCTGTACCAGCGGCATTCTCGTCTGCCCGCCGACCAGGACTACCTCGTCAATCTGAGCTGCCTTCTTGCCGGAATCGGTTAGCGCTTGCTTGCAGGGTCCCAGCGTTTTATCTACCAGGTCCATCACCAGTTGCTCCAGCTTGGAGCGGGTGAGGGTAATGTTGAGGTGTTTGGGACCACTGGCATCGGCGGTGACGAAGGGTAGATTCACATCTGTCTGCTGGGTGGTGGATAGCTCGCACTTGGCTTTTTCGGCGGCTTCCTTGAGCCGCTGTAGAGCCATCTTGTCCTGCCGCAGGTCTATCCCCTGGTCTTTCTTGAACTCGTCAACTAACCAGTCCATAATCCTCTGGTCGAAGTCGTCGCCGCCCAGGTGGGTGTCGCCGTTGGTCGATTTGACCTGGAAGGTGCCCTCGCCCAGTTCCAGTATGGATACATCGAAGGTGCCGCCACCGAGGTCGTAGACGGCGATAGTCTCGTCCTTTTTCTTGTCCAGCCCGTAAGCCAGTGAAGCCGCCGTCGGCTCGTTGATTATTCTGAGAACCTTGAGCCCGGCTATCTGGCCGGCGTCCTTGGTTGCCTGACGCTGGCTATCGTTGAAATGTGCCGGCACCGTTATCACGGCTTCGTCGACCTTTTCCCCCAGGTACGCCTCGGCGTCTGTCTTGAGCTTCTGTAGAATCATTGCTGAGATTTCGGGCGGGCTGTATTCCTTTTCGCCCAGTACCACCATAACATCGCCGTTTTGTGCTTTGACTATCTTATAGGGTAATAGCTTGCGGTCGTACTCTACCGAGGGTTCGTCGAACTTACGCCCAATCAGGCGCTTGATACTGAATACCGTATTATCCGGGTTGGTAATCGATTGGCGTTTGGCTACCTGCCCCACCAGACGCTCACCGTTCTTGCTGATAGCTACCACCGACGGCGTGATACGATTGCCCTCGGCGTTGGGGATAACCACCGGCTCTCCGGCTTCCATCACCGCTACCACCGAGAAGGTGGTGCCCAGGTCGATGCCAATTACTTTTGCCATTGCTTATTGTTCCTCCTTAATTGAATTATCAAACCTCACGGTTTATGCTCTTTTATTTATGTTTTCCCGGCTCTTTTGCCGTAGCGCCGTTGCCTACGGATACCATTGCCGGCCTGATGACCCTGTCACGCAACATGTAGCCCTTTTCCATCTCCTTGATTACTATCCCTTCCTTGCCCTGGCTGCACATAGCCGCTTCGTGCAGATTGGGGTCAAACGGCTTGCCTTTTGCCTTTATCAGGGTTACTCCCTGGGATTCCAGGATGGAATTGAACTTATGCTCAATGAGCTTGATGCCCTCCACCCACGGGAGCTTTGCCAGTTCTTTTGGCACTGAGCTCAGCGCCCGCTCCAGGTCGTCTAAAACGGGAAGCAGGTTGCAGATAAGCACCGCATTGGCAAACTGCCTCGCCTCATCCCTTTCCTGCTCACTGCGACGCTTGTAGTTGACAAAGTCTGCCTGGGATCTCTTCCAGCTATCCAGATGGCTTTCCGCCTGAGTCTTGGCTTCGGTTAGAGCTTCCCTGAGTACCTCTATATCCTCCGTATCGGTAACCTCTGGTTCCGGTTCAACGCCCTGGTTGTCTTTTTCTTCAGCCATTGATAATCACCCCTCAGCTTGTTGCTCATTGCCGGCTTGCTTGTCGCTACGTGGCAGTTCCCTGCCGTAAAGCTCGGCTACCAGGGTACTCATTACCGAAGCCAGATAGCCTATAGTGGAGATAGCGCGGGCGTAGGGCATGCGGGTGGGGCCGATAACACCTATAGTGCCCACAGCCTCATCCGGCAGTCCATACCGGCTGATAACCACACTGCAGCCCTGAATAACCTCTGCCTTGTTATCTTTGCCGATGATTACCTTAACGCTATGGCCATCCATTTCGTCGGGCAGTATCGCTTCCACCAGCTTCCTTTGCTCAAACAGCTCTACCAGTGGCGCCATTCGCTGGCCGGTGCTGAACTCCGGCTGGTTCAGCCAGAAGTGAAAGCCGTCAAGGTATGGCTCTTCGTATGCCCGCTTATCCTCGGTATTCATTATCCGGAGCAGGCAATCGATTATCTGCTGTTCGGTGGGGGAGAGCTCGATATTCTTTACCAGAATCCGGGGACCGGTTAAGCCGGTACAGGCGGCATTCAGTTTACTGCTAATGTCAGTCAGTTTTTCCTGAGTTATAGCCTGCTCGAAGTTTATCAGCTGTTGCCTGACCTTTGCCCCGTGCAGAACCAGGATGACCAGCGCCAGGTGGTCTTGAAGGGAAACCATCTCCACGTGTTTGAACTGGCAGGCTATCGGTTTGGGTGTAGTAACCACAGCCACGTTCTGCACCCGCTGTGCTATAAGCTCCACTGCCAGGCTGAGCCACTCCTCCAGGTCCTCTTCCACCTGGTGGAAAAGGTGGTTTATCAGCCGTTGCTCTGCCAGCGGCAGTTCCAGGTCCTTCACTGTCCCGGCGTAATACAGGTAGCCCTTGTCCGAAGGGATACTGCCAGCCGCATGATGAGGACGAATTATATAACCGTCATCCTCCAGGCGCACCATCTCGTTACGGATGGTGGCTGAGCTTACCTCCAGGCC
>DAOUSH010000070.1 GCA_030627335.1 Dehalococcoidia bacterium
ATGGAATTTGTAGTTTCCATACCTAGTGACTCTTTATTATGTTCTTTAAGTTGATTCTATATCTTATGACTCGAGTCTAGTCCACATATATACGGTTGTCAATACATCTTTGTTTAACAATAAACCAAATTGTGTGAGCCTGCCCCCGCATCTCCAGAAAGAATAGCCTCCATCACATATGATATAATTGCCTGCAAATGCTGGTAGTCGTAACTGGTGCCGCTGGACATGCCGGTGCTAACCTTATCCGTGCTCTGCTTGCTCAAGGTCGTCCCACACGCGCTCTGGTTCATGTAAACCGACAAGTAGTGGAGGGACTGGAAGCTGTTAAAGTTATCGAAGGCGATATCTGTGACCTTGAATCCCTGGTCAGTGCCTTTAAGGGTGCCGGGACGGTCTACCACCTGGCTGCCCATATCTCTATATCAAAAGATGAATGGCCTTTGCTTGAATCGGTCAATGTTATCGGCACCCGAAACGTGGTCGAGGCTTGCCTGCGTTGCGGAGTGCGCCGCCTTGTCTATTTTAGCTCAATCCATACCATAACCCAGGCGCTTACGGATACCCCGCTCGACGAATCACGCCCCCTGGTAGAATCCGCGCATTGCTCAACCTACGACCACTCCAAAGCGGCTGCCGAGAGGGAGGTGCATAAGGGAATAGAAAAGGGATTGGATGCCATTATCATAAGCCCAACCGCAATTATCGGCCCTTATGACTACAGGCCATCGCATTTCGGTGAAGCATTGCTAAGAATGGCAAACGGCAGGCTGCCAGCCCTGGTTAACGGCGGATTTAACTGGGTCGATGTGCGTGATGTTATCGAAGGAGCGATGCGCGCTGAAGAACGGGCACCGACCGGAGCCAAGTACATCCTTTCGGGACACTGGGTATCACTGCGTGACGTGGCTATGTTAGTAGAGCAGATAACCGGTATGCCGGCACCCGGTTTTGTCTGCCCTATGTGGCTTGCCCGTATCGGTGCACCGTTTATCACTGCCTTTGACCGCCTAGCCGGGAGGCAACCGCTCTACACCAGTGTTTCTCTGGAGGCACTACGCGGTCATCGTAATATAAGCCACCAGAGAGCGACCCGGGAGCTTGATTATCACCCGCGCCCGCTTAAAGAAACACTTATAGATACACTTAAGTGGTTTGAAGAGACCCGCCGGCTTGCCCGTCCTCAGGGAGAAACAACGGGGGAATTGTGACCGAACAAGCATTTTTCAACAGCCTTATAATAGGCTGGTTTATACTGGCGGCGGTAGTCTTTCTGGCACTGCTCTTCGTTGCCGCCCCGTATGGCCGCCATACCCGCAGTGGTTGGGGCCCTACCATCAACAACAATATGGGTTGGGTTATGATGGAAGCAGCGGCACCGCTCGTATTTGCCGCATGCTTCGTATTCGGCAGCAACGATATTACATTCACCTCACTGGCCTTCTTTGGGCTGTGGGAGGCACACTATATACACCGGGCTTTCATCTACCCGCCCGGTATACGCAGCAGGAACAGGGGAATGCCTCTCACTATTGTCGGCTTTGGGCTTTTGTTTAACACGGTGAACGGCTATCTCAATGGCCGCTACATTTTTACTTTCTCCGGTGGCTACACCAACGAATGGCTTGGAGATCCGCGGTTCATAGCCGGACTGGCGCTATTTATCATCGGTTTCATAATCAACAAGCGGGCGGACCGCATTCTGCGCAATCTGCGCAAACCGGGGGAATCCGGGTACAAGATTCCGCATGGCGGGCTTTACCGCTGGATATCTTGCCCGAATTACCTTGGGGAGGTCATTACATGGCTTGGATGGGCGGTGGCGACATGGTCACTGCCAGGGCTGTCATTTGCTACCTGGACGGTTGCCAATCTTGTGCCTCGTGCCCGGTCACACCACACCTGGTACCGGGCACACTTCCCGGGCTACCCGCCCGAGCGCAGGGCATTCTTACCCGGGCTATGGTAACTGAGTGGTAACGGTCCAAAGACTGCATAATATCGCGAATCATAAAAGAAGGATTTCCCTGCACAATCCATCTAAAAGTAAAATCATCAAACCAAACAAACGACACATAAGCTTACAGGGTATAGCTTGCGCCCTGCTTCTTCTACTAGAATTAGCACTGGCAGGACCGTCGGGCCAGATACTTAGGCTAAAAGCCAACTTGAAAGTTCTGCCCATTGATACCCCAGCTCCACCACCCACAAAGCCCAATGCTACCCGTTTATTGTCGCCTCTCCTACATTTACAGTATGGGCAAATACCTCTTAAGCTCGTATTCAGTTACCTGTGATCGGTACTCTTCCCACTCTATTTTCTTGTTCTGTATGAAAGCCTCAAAAACATGGTCCCCCAGGGCTTTTCTCACCAGCTCGCTCTTCTCGGTCAGCAGTATCGCTTCCAGCAGGCTGGCAGGCAGGGTGGTTATTCCCCGTTTCTGCCTTTCACTTTCAGTCATCTCGTATACGTTTTCCTCAATCGGGTCAGGGGCTTCGTACCCCTTCTCGATCCCCTCCAGCCCGGCGGCAAGCATAACGCTGAAGGTAAGATACGGGTTGCAGGCGGGGTCGGGAGACCTGTATTCAATCCTGGTCGACTTTTCCCGGCCTGGGCGGTACTCCGGCACACGGATAAGGTCAGAGCGGTTCCGCCTCGCCCAGGAGGGGTATATCGGCGCCTCGTAGCCGGGCACCAGCCGCTTGTAGGAGTTGACCCACTGGTTGGTAACCGCTGTAATCTCGGGGGCGTATTTAAGCAGACCGGCAATATAACTCCGGGCAATCTTAGACAGGTGATAATCGTCTTCCTTATCGAAGAAGGCATTCCTTTCGCCCTTAAAAAGCGACTGGTGAACATGCATGCCACTGCCGTTGATGCCGAAGATAGGCTTGGGCATAAAGGTAGCATATGCTCCGTATTTCAGAGCCACTTCTTTAACAATCAGCCGGTAGGTCATCACGTTATCAGCCATGGTCAGGGCATCCGTGTATCTCATATCTATCTCATGCTGGCTGGGAGCGACCTCGTGATGGGAGTATTCGACGCCGATACCCATCTCCTCCAGTGTAAGGACGGTCTCTTTTCTCATCTCGATGGCGGCATCCCTGGGGGTGAGGTCAAAGTAACCCCCGTGGTCCAGCACCTCGGTGGCATAAGAGTTCAGGTCATCATTCTTCTTAAAATAAAAGTATTCCAGCTCCGGGCCCACGTAGAAGGTATAGCCCAGATCGGCGGCTTTCTTTAGATTCCTCTTCAGGACATACCTGGGGTCGCCATCAAAGACTTCACCACCGGGTCTGAGGATGTCGCAGAACATCCGGGCGACGGCACGGTGCTCACGCGGCCTCCAGGGCAATAACTTGAAGGTATCCGGGTCCGGCATTGCCACCATATCGCTTTCATCAATGCGGGCAAACCCCTGAATCGAAGAGCCGTCAAAGCCCATCCCCTCCCCCAGGGCCCCCTCCAGCTCCTCGACAGTGATGGCGAAGCTCTTGAGGATACCCAGTATATCGGTAAACCACATCCTGATGAACTTGACATCGTGCTCCTTGGCTGTTTTCAGGACATATTCCTTGGCTTCTTCTCTACTTCTGTCGGTCATCATTATCTCCTTTTTTAGTACGTTAGTATATTATAGTATATATTCAGGCTAATAACTTAATTTTAATCATTATTTTCCTGCTTGCATTTTACCTCCGCAGTTTGCCTATATTGCATTTTCGTTCCTATCGCCGGTGCGGACACGCACCACGCTCTCCACCGGCAGTACAATAATTTTGCCATCGCCCACCTCGCCTGTCCTGGCATTCCTGACAATAGCATCCACGGCAACACGCACATCCTCATCAAGA
>DAOUSH010000044.1 GCA_030627335.1 Dehalococcoidia bacterium
AGATTGAGGTTCAGCAACTGGGAACGTTGTAACTGAACCAGGTCTTGCACCACTTCCGCATCGTCTAATACCCTCATGAACAACTTTTGCCATTTTATCTACGCTACCTTTGGGTAAATTGTCTAAGACAAGATCATTACTCATGAATCTTTGCTTTATTTTGATTGTACTGAATATAATACCCCTCTCCACCTTAAAATTCGCCATATCCTCATATCTGTAATCTTCAATAGTCTTGCGCAGACCCAGTGCGTGTGGTGAATAGAGTATTATACGATGATTTGTTACAAATATACTATCGGGTGTAATCACCTCTCTTAGTCTAGATTGGCGAATAGTGGTGATAACCTCCTCATCTTCGTACAACATATTAGTAATAGCTTTGGGAATCTTTAGCTCTTTATCTGGTGTAACCATTATTATTTCTTTGATCCTCCATTAAGAATCCCCAATTATTACTGAATTCAACCTAATCAAATGAACGGTTAATATAACATATATGGCTATTACTACAATGTCAATATCTGAACTCGGACATGAATTGGAATTGGCAGCTTATAGCTCCTATTACCCTGTTTATTATACGGCCGTTTCTACTGGTTTACGGCAAGCGGAACTTTGCGGCTTAAGGTGGCGTGACCTCGGTTTGGACTTGCTTTCACTCTCGGTTAATCAGGTCCTATACAAACGCATGGTAATATGTGAGGTTAAACCGCCCAAGACGCAGCACTCCCGACGCCGGGTAAATTTGACGCCTAAACTAACCCTATTCCTTGAAGATCACAAGGCAGAAAGGGGAACCCTTTACTGGAGATTAGCAGGTAAACCCCTACCTCTGGACAGCCTCGTTTTTGGTTTCCTAGATAAACCTTATGACCCTAGTATATTAAGCCATGACTTTGCTATAATAGCCAAAAAGGCGGGTATTGAAGGGGTGAAAAACAAACCGGCACTTTTTTTACACCCGCATTATAATTATCAGCTTCGCGCCGGGGTGGCGGAATAGGCAGACGCAGCGGACTTAAAATCCGCCGGAGCAATCCTTGTGGGTTCGAGTCCCACCCTCGGCACCATGGAATATTAAGAGAACCGCCATGCCCTTTTTTATAATCGTATTGAGCTACCTGCTGGGCTCCATCCCTACCGCCTATATCGCCGGGCGCCTGATTAAGGGCAGGGACATCCGGCAGATGGGCGACGGCAATATGGGGGCACAAAACGCCTTCCGCCAGCTCGGCGCCGGGACAGGGCTCTCCGTAGGTATCATCGACGCCGTAAAAGGGATACTGGCTATCCTTATCGCCCAGATTGCCGGCATATCCCAGGCATCGGTCCTGCTGGCCGGCACCGCAGCCATTATCGGCCACAACTGGCCTGTCTTCCTCGGCTTCAGGGGTGGGCGTGGCGAGTGCACCACGATTGGTGTACTGCTAACCCTGGCCACTCAACCGGTGCTTATAGCAGGCAGTGCCGCCGCCATTGTATTGCTTAAAACAAAGAACGTAATTAAAGCCAGCGCGGTGATGTTTGTTCCGCTACCACTGATATGCTGGTGGCTGGGAGCCCCCGGCCTGCTTGTCAGTTACAGTATCGGGCTGCCCTGTCTGGTCGGCTTCACCCATTTCATAAGAACCAGGCAGGGATTGGTACGCCACGCCGGTGAGGAGAACTATACCAAGCCTCTCTAATCAGTCGATTATTGATTCTACGACTTCTCAGGCATTCCCCACCGGACAGCCCGACCCCCTTATTTAGCCCATCTAACGAAAATCCGTTGCCACCAGCGCCGTTTGGGAGCGGCCAGAAGTTTTATCTTGCTCTCCATATTCCTAATGCGCTCCGTGGCGACACCAAGCTGGGCGGCTAAAGCCAGGTTCTTCTCCTGAAGCTCCCTGATGATGTCTACAACCTGACCAAGGTTTTGGCCAGGGGCTTGACCAGGGCTCGAGGCTTTACCTTCACGCTCGGTCGGGCACAGCTCCGGGGGTATTTCCAGAATCCGGTACTCTTCTCCGAAATGGCCGCTTACCAGCTCGGCCTGTACCTTGCCAGTCTTGATGTAGCGTCTGACCGTCCTGGCCGATACTCCCAGCTTCTTTGCAACCTGCGATATATTCATACCCCAATCCGACATAGGTATTGACAAGTGTATAGTCAATATGCCTGATTGTCAAGGGTGTGAATACCGACTTATGTCTTAACCAAAGAAGCCTGACACTCCTGCTCGGGATAAGCCAGACCTCTTTATAATACCCCGTTATCAGCTATATAAAGGCTCTAGCACTTACCTATCTTGAACATCTTGGTGCCGCATATGGGGCAGACCCCCTGTGTTGCCGGCCGGCCGTTCTTCATAGTTATCGCCTTAGCATCCTTCATATCTCTCTTGGTACGACACTTCATACAATAGCCTTCCATCGGGTTACCTCCCTTTTTCCAGCAGAATAAACTATTGCTGGCTATAATGTCAAGTCCCTACAGGGAAAGGGGTAGGACTCCAAAGCTAGAGACCCTGTAAAAACAGGACGATGGTACTATGAATATCTAGCCGGCCAGCCCGGTTACTCAATCTAAGTCTTGACTACCGGTGCCAGGGGCAGTAATAAAGTGAGCCCCGGCTTTCGCCGCAGGTAGGACTTGGTATAATTAACCGGGAAGGAATAAACGATCTGAGCCTTGGGGTGCTCCAGGCAAAAGAGAAAGATGCCTATAGTCTGCGGCTTGGTGCCAAAGGGGCCGATTACCATATTGAAGGAATCCCTGACTTCGTGATAGATGTTCTCGAGTACATTCCGGGCGCCATAGGGGTCATCGGCGGGGACATCCCTTACCTCGACGGTAGGCTGGGAAATAAGGGAGGAATTATTCTTCCGGGCATACTTCAGATAGTCAGGATTGCTGTTTCTCGGCGGGTTGGTTATGAGGGCTATCGTCCTTGCCGGATTAAAGTGCTTCCATACGGTAAGGGAACGCTCCGGCTCAAAACCCAGGAACAGGACAAGTATGGTTTGCTTCTCGAAGGAAATGGTGCCGAAGAAGTTAGGCACTGTAGAAATCTGCTCGACTCCCCTGGTGAGCCTGGTCGGCGAATACGTCTGTGTTGTGTGAATGATGCGCGGGATTCCCAGGTTTTGCTCGGCAACCAGGAAATGAAGCAATTCCAGCAGGTAGATTTTGGTGAAGCCGCTAATGTCAATGGTAATAAACGAATCATCCATGTCTTTAGGCTGGCACCGCCCCCAGACATTCTTGAGCTGGGTAATACCCTCAATCGGGTCGTCCCGCTGGCACCTGATGACAAAGACGCCCTCAGAGGTCCTCCTCCCCAGCTCAGCCTGCAACTTAAACAGGTTGTCGTCAACCTGCTTTTTGTAGAAAGGCTCCTCAATGACGAATATTATGCTGAATCTGACCCGGAAGCCGATACCCGTCTTAAGGGCACTTTGCAGGCACCTTTCCTCAAAACTGGCGCAGCAGATAAAAAGGTCATCGGGGCCATACTCATTCAGCCTGCTTAAATGGTCAATCTCAATCGGCTCATCGTGTAACATCATTGATGATAAGCCCCCTGATGTTCACTATAAACACCTGAATAGATATTGTCAAACTCTGGCTAATACGGCTCAAAACGGTTATAATAAACGAAATACAAAAAGGGGTATTATATGTTTGACTTGGCAATCGGTGGGGTAATCGGCGGCATTATAAGCATACTCGTCGGCATAGTCATCATCGTCTGGCCCAGGATTATCGCCTACGTCATCGGCGGCTGGCTCATTGTCATCGGTGTGCTGGCGATACTGTACGTGTTACTATAAACTCATAGCAGACAACAAGACCATGTATTACTTCGCTTATAACACCAACCTTAATAAGAAACAAATGGCAGAGCATTGCCCGGGCAGCAAGCCCAGATTTACCGCCGAGCTGCCCAATTATAAACTGATATTCTCCGGCTGGTCGCGACAGTGGCGGGGCGGTGTAGCCATCATCAAGCTATCGAGGGGGGACAAGGTGCTGGGGGCAGTCTATGAAATCTCGGATATCGACCTGGCACGACTGGACAAGTTCGAGGACTGCCCCAGTAACTATAGCCGGCTGAAGGTGACCGTATACCGGGACACCGGCGAGCCGGTAGAAGCCATAACCTATATCAAATCGAGACAATCGGAGGAAACCAAGCCGTCGCTGGAATACCTGTCCATTATTCAACAGGGCTACCGCGACTGGGGGCTGGTCTAGCGATAGACAATAGCAATGCAAGTCAGCGCTGGACAGGGTATCGACAAAGCCTGGCCAAGGGAGGGTGCTGTCAATGGATCCTGTATTTTGAAGCCGTCAGCCGGCTTGCGGATTGATTTCTAACGCCTAATTTGCTTTAATAACATCGGAAAGGAGATAAAGTGACCAATCTAAACCTAAAGGCAATCAAGAGGGACATCCTGGGCAAGAAGACGCGCTTCTTGCGGCGGCAGGGCATCACCCCGGCCCATATCTTCGGACACGACATTAAATCGCTGGCTCTGCAGTGTGACACCGCCGAGCTCCAGCGTATTATCGTCCAGGGGGGCACCACCCGTCTCGTCGACATCAACATCGAAGCCGAGAAGAAGCCCAGGAGCGTTTTCATACGAGAGATTCAAAAAGACAAGCTCAGCGGACAACTGCTCCACGTCGATTTTTACCAGATAAATAAAACGGAAAAGATGACGGCTGACATTCCCATTGTTCTGGTGGGTGAAGCCCCGGCCGTAAAGCTCAAGGAAAATATGATTGAGCAGCTGTTAACGCAACTGGGGGTTTCCTGCCTGCCGGATAAAATACCACCCCGGATAGATATCGACATAAGCACTCTGGAAGAGGCTGGGCAGGCAATCCATGTCAGCGACATCGTCCTCGACCCGGAAATCTCCATTACCACCGACCCCGACCAGTTGGTGGTCAAGATCAGCCGGATAAAGATAGCCGTGGAGAAAGAGGAAGTAGCTGAAGCCGCTGAAGCGGTAACAATGGAAGCCGAAAAGCCCGCCGGAGAGAAGACGAAAGAGCAGGAAGCGTAATCCTGCCAACCCGATTTGAACTATGGAAAGGGCACAAGCCACCGCCGTAACCGAAGTCAATAATGTCGTCAAAACCTACGGCCGAAAGTCGGTAGTCAACGATGTCTCCTTCAGCGTATCGCCGGGGGAGATATTCGGTCTCATCGGACCCAACGGAGCCGGCAAGACGACCACCATCCGCTTGATGATGGACATCATCAAGCC
>DAOUSH010000015.1 GCA_030627335.1 Dehalococcoidia bacterium
CTGACCATCCAGGAAAAAGGGCTGGAGATTATCGAAGTTACCATATCGCCAGAATCGACCACGGTCGGCAAGCAGGTCAGGGAGCTTTCACTGCCACCGGAAAGCATCCTGTCCCTGATTATTCGCAAGGAGAGAAAGCCCATCGTGCCGACAGGCAATACCACCCTTCGGGAGGGAGACCAGATAATAGCCGTTACCAGCCCCGAGTCGGTAGAGGCGCTGAAGTCCGCCCTGACCGGCAGTTAACGGCTCTTTGACGCTACCTTAGCTCTGTCAGTTGCATCGTATCTGACTCTGGTGTTGTACAATGACCTCTCCCCCCTCAAGCAGAGGTGCAATGCCGCCAACGTTATGCCTCAATCTCTGACTACAGCTTCTATTTCTTCACCGGAGTGCGATGCAGCTCAACCGCCCTGGTGATAGTGCCATCTTCCATCTGGACATCAAGCTGAACGGCGTACTCAAACCGGTCATCATTGAACTCGGCATGAATCAACCAGCCAAGCTTCGGTTCCTTGAAAAGCGGGAAACGCTCGGCTTTGAGTATGGTGATATTCTGTATGTTTTGCCCATATAGGGCTTTAACTGACCTTATCACCACAGGCTTCAACTGAGTAGCATTACTGATTGTCTTGGGCATAATCCCACCTCCCCGATATATTTATACCATCCTCTTAGCGGGTAACCCCCATCAGGCATTTGACGGAAGTCCTCTCTTGAACTATATTGTGAACTTAAAATAGCTGAAAATCAATAGGCACTACCAGTCATCATGCCAGAACGGGACTACACTGAGAGCCGGGCAAGGAGGCCGCTTATGATACAAATCAGGCCTGGAAAGCGCAAGCTAACGATTACTATCATCATGACAGCCGCCATCATCACCGGTAGTATATTAGCCGGGCCTGGATGTGATAGTACCCAGCCGATAGAGATCTCCATCCACGAAACAACCGCTACCGGGCAGATAACCCGGATTTATATCGGCGGAGCGGTTAATAACCCCGGTTTTTATCCCCTGGCAGACGGAGACAGCCTGGAGCCCCTCATCCAGGCGGCCGGCGGTACTATTGATGGCGCCGACCTCAGCCGAATTGAGCTCAATATTGCTCAGGCGGAAGAGGAAGAAACACCGCAGAAGATAGACATCAACCGTGCTGCCGTCTGGCTGCTCGAAGCTCTGCCCGGGATTGGCGAAGTCAAAGCACTGGCTATAATCGACTACCGCGACCAGAATGGACCCTTCAATAACATAAACGAACTGCTGAAGGTAAAGGGTATCTGGGAGTCCACCCTAGAGGATATTGAAGACCTGATTACCGTAGCCGATTAACCTGATACTATCTGGCATAAGAAGGAGTTAAGTCTCTTGTTGCTTATCTACCTCGGTGGCGCCTGGATAGCCGGTATTTTTATCGGCTCACAGTTCGACCTGCCGCTAGCCTTTGTTTTCTTCGGGCTCGTCCCGCTTCCCATGCTTTTATTCCGCCGGCACTGGAAGAGGGTATTATTAGCCAGCCTGTGCCTCTTTATCTTCTTCGGCGGCGCTTTCTACTTTCAGTCAAGCCTGCCGGTTGATAACGAAAGCTCCCTCAAGTTCTACAACGACACGGGAACGGTAACCATCAAGGGAACGGTCAGCCAGGACCCGGATGTCAGGGATAAGACCACCCGCCTCCGCCTGTCAGCCTCGGAGATAGGACTGGATGAAGGGTGGCACGAGGTTCAGGGGGATGTTCTCCTATTCGTCCCCAGATACCCATCCTATAGCTACGGCGATGTCTTACTGGTAAGCGGGGAGATAGAGACGCCGCCGGCATTCGAGGGCTTCGACTACGCCGACTACCTGGCTCACGAGGGTATCTATTCCACCATGCTCTACCCGGAAACAGAAGCCCTGCCCGGTAGCCAGAGCTTCCCGCCGCTGGAGTGGCTCTACTCGCTGAGAAACGAGATGTCCCAGACCCTGGCTGAGGTATTACCAGAGCCGCAGGCATCGCTGGCTCAGGGCATTATTCTGGGTATCCGGGGCAATATCCCGCCTGCACTCCAGGATGATTTCTCCCAGACCGGCACCGCCCATCTGCTGGCTATCTCGGGGCTTCATCTAAGCATAGTCACCGGGCTTATGCTCAGCGCCGGCATCTGGCTCTTTGGTCGCCGCTATTACCTCTATATCTGGCTGGCACTGGTCGTCATCTGGCTCTACGCCCTGATTACCGGCATGCACGCCCCAGTGGTGAGAAGCGCCATTATGGCCAGCGTATTCCTGTCCGCCGAGCTCCTCGGCAGGCAGAGGAACTCCATTACCGCCCTTACCTTCGCCGCCGCCATAATGGTCGGCGTCAATCCCCAGGTCCTGTTCACCACCTCCTTCCAGATGAGCTTCCTGGCTATGACTGGCCTCATCTTTATCTTCCCGACGCTGCAAAACCTGGGGCGGAGGGTTGTTAACAACAGGCTGGGCAGATACCCAGCACTGGTGCCGACAGCCAGCCTTATCAGCGACGGCTTCAGCGTAACCCTAGCCGCTATTATCGCTGTCTGGCCGGTCGTTGCTTACTACTTCGGTGTTGTTTCTTTAGTCGGACTGCTGGCGACATTCCTTGCCCTGCCCGCCCTTCCCGGGATTATCGCTCTGGGGGTGATAACCGGAGGGCTGGGACTAATTGCCCTGCCAATAGCTCAGGTCGGCGGCTGGCTGGTCTGGCTCTTCCTGTCATATTTACTACTGGTGGTCAACGGCTTCGCCGCCCTACCCTTATCGCATATTAAGGTCGACTCCACTATCGTTCCCCTGATATGGGTCTACTACACAGCACTGGCTCTTATCCTCTGGTTCGCCGGTAATCGCCAAAGGATAAGTAGCTTCAAGTCTAAATCACTGGCTATAGTAAAACCGGTTATGGATAATACCGGCAGTTTCTTCTCCCGGGTGCCCAGGAAATGGCTCATCTTACCACTGGTACTGATTGTCATTCTGGTATCAACAGTGATAGCCGTCAAACCCGACGACAGGCTGCACGTCAGCTTCCTCAATGTCGGTCAGGGGGATGCAATCCTGATTCAAAAGGGCAGCCAGCAGATTTTGATTGACGGCGGCCCCAGCCCCCAGGCGATAACCCTGGAGCTGAGCGATAAAATACCCTTCTGGGACAGGACTATAGAGCTGGTGGTACTTACCCACCCCCACGACGACCATATCACCGGGCTTGTCGAGGTGCTGGACAACTACCGAGTAGAGCAGGTGCTGTCCCCCGATATCGACTGCGACCTGGCTATCTACGATGAGTGGCTCAGGCTAATCGAGGAGAGGGATATTGAATGCACCACCGCCTGCGCCGGCCAGCGGATTGAGTTTGACGGGGTGGTTATAGAGGTCTTGAATCCGCAAAACCCGCCTCTCTCCGGCACTGAGTCTGACGCCGACAACAACGGCGTGGTGCTGTATGTCAGCCTTGGTGAGATAGGCTTCCTGCTTACCGCCGACATAATGTGGGAGGGAGAGCTTGAGCTTATCACACAACGGGCTATCCCCCGGAGCACCATACTCAAGATCGCCCACCACGGCTCCGCCACCTCCACCACCACCAGGTTTTTAGCCGTCGCCAGCCCCCGGATAGCCGTTATCTTGGTCGGCGCTGATAACAACTTTGGCCATCCAAACAGTGAAGTTATGCAAAGGCTTGAAGATGAACTTGGCGCCGAAAATATCTACCGCACCGATGAAAACGGCACCATAGAGTTCATCACGGATGGTGAGAGATTATGGATGGAGACGGAGGAGTAGCCAAAGCCTTTGGCTGGTGGTAAACTCTACAAAATACGGTAAAAGGAGGTAAAATGGCTGTCCTTGAATTTTACTTCAGCGGTCTTGTCGGCATTTTAGTCTTCATTTTAAGCCTGGCTTTTTATTTTATGCCAACCATAATTGCACTGGTAAGAAAGAAGCGCAACGCCCTGGCTATTTTCCTGCTTAACTTCTTCCTGGGGTGGACATTTATCGGCTGGGTAGTAGCCTTGGTCTGGTCGGTAACAAAGGATTAGGAATAAAATCAATAAATATTTTCAGCCCTGTTCTGCCATCGCCAGGCCATGTTTGGCAAGCAGTTCTTTATCCGCCAGGATATCTTTAGCGGCACCGTCGGCGGCTACCTGCCCCCGGTCAAGGATAATCACCCGCTGGCAAAGAGCCTCAACCAGCTCCAGGTCATGGGAGACTATCACCCTGGTTACCGGCAGGCTCTCCAAGACCCAGATTAATTCCCACTTCCCCCGGGGGTCAAGATTGCTGGAGGGCTCGTCAATTACCAGGATTTCCGGCGACATAGATAAAACCGTAGCTATGGCAATTCTCTTCTTCTCGCCAATACTAAGGTGGTGCGGCGAACGCTTTTCGAAGCCAGCCATACCGACCATCTCCAGCGCCTTCGTTACCGCCTGATGCACCTCGTCATCGCTATAGCCCATATTGATGGGCCCAAAGGCGACATCGTCAAAAACGGTGGGTGAAAAAAGCTGGTCGTCCGGGTTCTGGAACACCAGACCCACCTTGCTTCGCACCCACTTCAGGTTTTTATCATCAATCGGCTTACCCAGCAGTCTTATATGCCCGTTGCTCCTCAGCACTCCGTTAAAGTGAAGTATCAGCGTGGACTTCCCCGCCCCGTTGGGGCCAACCAGAGCCACCGATTCCCCCCGATATATGGTCAGGTTGATATCATTCAGTGCCTGTTGCCCGTCAGGATAGCCGAAGGAAAGGTTTTTAATCGTTACTATCTCTTCTGTCATTATCTCTTATTGTCTCTGCTTCAATATATCAGGATATCAGGTTAAACAGACCGATTGAGATCAGTGCCGTACCCAGGACGGCGATGAAAAGCGCGTCCCGGCGGCTGAAGCACAGCCGCTCCAGCGTCCGGCTGTGCCCGTCAAAGCCGCGCGCCACCATGGAGGCGTAAACCCTCTCGCCGCGCTCATAGCTACGGATGAACAGCGTGCCAATCATATTGCCCACGGTGCCTATCTGCCATAGCTTCCTGCCGCCGCCGAAGTTGCGGCTGTCCCTTGCCTGCTTCATCCGCAGAACCTCATCGGTCAGGAGAAAGATATAGCGGTACATAAAGGACATAATCATGACTATAACCTTCGGCATTCTCAACTGCTCCAGCCCCTTAAGAATGCCGGTAAAGCTGGCCGTTGAGGTCAGCAGAATCAGGCTGAGGATGGAGAGCCATGCCTTTGCCATGATGTTCCACAATACCTGAAGCCCGCTATGCGTCACCGAGACCTGCCACAGCCACAGGTTATAACTGCCGGCTACCTCCCCCTCCTTGAAGAAGGGAATAAAGACGGCCATCAGCAGGACGAAGGGTATGATTACCAGCGACCGCTTGAGGAAGTGGCTAACCGGCAGCCGGGATAAGGCAATCAGGACGGCAATAACGGCGAAATACAAACCGTACGCCAGCCAGCTACTGAACGGGGTCAACACCACCGCCACTATAAAGGCAAGGGTTACCACCAGCTTACCGCGCGGGTCGAGCCGGTGGATTACGCTATCGCGGTCGCTATACCGGTCAAGAAAGCTGTGCTTCATAGTCTAAACCTGCTATTTTTAAGCCTATCGAGTGGCAACTCCCTCTCTTCTCGACTTAATAAGCCGGGCAAGACCGTATGTTATGGTGAAGAGCAGCAGCGTGCCCAGCCAGCCGGCGAGGATGGTCGCCACTGCCTCGTTCTCTATGCCGGGAAAGGCATAATCGGCGACAATTTCAAAGGGCGACTCACCGGCAAAGCCGATAAAGCCCTTGTCCTCGGCGACTTTCTCCAGCCCGTCGGGTGAAGACGAAGCCAGGGGGGATATGGTCGCCAGGACCAGACAGAATACCAGTGCTACTAACCACCACTTTTTATTACTCATAACCAGACTCCTCTAAATCCTATTTAATTTAAGCAAATCGGCCCTGGTTGACAGCACCACGCTGACCACGGCAACGGTAACCAGCCCTTCGCCGATGCCGATGAGGGCATGAACGCCAGCCATCGCCGGCAGTACCACTAACAAAGGCGATGTTCCAGAAATGGCAAGCTCTATGGCACAGGCGATTGAAGCCAGCAGAACCGAAGCCCAGGCGGCAATAAAACCAGCCACCAGCTTGGAGCGGCTGCTATCGCCCAGCAACGAGCCCATTATGCGGTAAATGTAATAAGCGCCGAAACCGGCGACAATGCCCATATTAAAGATATTGGCACCCAGCGCCAGCAGACCGCCATCCTGGAAGATGAGGCACTGGGCAAAAAGGACGACGCTCATTATGATTACCGCCGCCCAGGGACCCAGTAAAATAGCCACCAAGGCGGCACCAATAACATGCCCTGATGTGCCCCCGGCAACCGGGAAGTTCAACATCTGGGCGGCAAAGATGAAAGCAGCCAGTATCCCCATCATCGGGATATGCTTTTCGCCGAGCTTTTTATTGGCTATCCTCACTGCATTGGCAACACCGCCCACCGAGACAACGCCGGTAGCTACCACTGTAGCTGTGTTCAGGAAACCATCTGGAATATGCATTGTTTCTACTCCTTTTCGCATTTATAAGCAATTGCAAATAGTTGCAACATATTGTTAAAAAAATTTACCTGCAGTTTTTGCAGATACCGAAAATAGCCAGGTGGCTTAATTCGGCATCAAAGTCATAGTCCCGGGACAGAGCCGCCTTGAGCGGTGACAGCACCGATTCATCCATGTCTATAGTCTGGCCACACTTGTGGCAGACAAGGTGGTGGTGGTGCCCCTTTTTTATGCTGTGATAGCGCACCCGCCCATCGCCGAGGTCCGTCTCTGTTACCAGCCCCAACTCCTTTAACAGCTCAAGCGTGCGGTAGACGGTAGATATATTCAGGTGCGGATACTGGTCACAGACCTGCATATATATTTCATCAGTGCTGATGTGGTCATCCGCCCCATCGACTGCATCCAGTATCATCAACCGCTGCGGCGTCAGGCGATACCCATGGCGACTCAGCTTATTTACTATATCTCCGGTCGTAATCATTAGCCCAACCTGCTGTAAAACTTGAAATACTATATCATAGAACAATTGCAGATGCAAGGGGTTGCATCTGCAATATATTTCAATATTCCTAAAACTTGTCTTTGCTGTCCAGCAATATGGTCACCGGGCCGTCGTTGTGGATTTCCACCTGCATATACTGCTGGAAGCGACCGGTCTCTACCTTCAACCCGGTGGCACGAGCCTGCTGGACAAACCGTTGAAACAGCTCTTCAGCCAGAGCCGGCGGTGCCGCATCGGTGAAACCGGGACGGCGTCCCTTTCTGGTATCCGCCAGCAGGGTAAACTGGCTCACCAGTAGCAGTTCGCCGCCGATATCCATAGCCGAGAGATTGAATCTGCCAGCTTCGTCGCCAAAGATACGCAGATTAACAACCTTTTGCACCAGGTACTCGACATCCCTTTCCCCATCGCCACCAGCCACCCCGACAAAGACCACCAGTCCCTTGCCTATCCTGCCCACCTCACCGTCGGCAATACTGACCCTGCCTTCGGTTACTCGCTGTAGCAGCGCCTTCACTTTAGCCCCCTTCCCTGTTTATCAATCAGACCCTCCGCACATTCTAGCTTAACAGTTCAGCCGGGGCAATAAATACGGAGCTTTTCACCGGCACAAAATCTTTTTTAACCAGCCCTACAAAACGGTTGGATTATTATAGACTTGCCGTTAAAAAGAGTGTAGAATTATGATATAGCCCTTGAGGAAGTGGACGATATGATTGTAACAGCCTCAACGATAACGCGAAAACAGAAAGCACTGGCTTAGAGTATCCGGTGCTTTCTCAGGTTAAGGAGGGTGCCATTATGCAGTCAAGTTTGATCGGGAAGATAGAAAAAGCAAAACACTACGCTCAGGAGCTGGAGCGGATTAGCTTCACCGAGTTCTCGGTGCAGTTTCGCGGTGAAAACGATACACACGAAACAGGATACCGGGCTGGCAAATGGCACTGTTCGTGCCACTTCTTTGCCAGCTGGGATATTTGCAGCCACACTATGGCTCTTGAGAGAATCCTGGTCAACATGCTGCCACAAGAGGCTTTA
>DAOUSH010000081.1 GCA_030627335.1 Dehalococcoidia bacterium
AAAGCCGATTGACATAACAAGTGGTATGATTAATGAATGGATTGGATTGCGATATCCCAAAACGGAACGGAAGAATTGCTTGGTGGTTGTGCTGCCACCGTGGCAGGCATGGCAGAGCTCAGGCGAGCCCCATCGGGTCGACATCTATCGTCCAGCCCTGGGGGATGGATAACGGGGATAAAAAGCGGGCAGGCTCTGTGCCGCGGAGTATAATCTGCCAGCGGTACCTGCCCCTGAGTCGGTGAATAAACGCCGGTGATGGGCCAATCAGGCTGATATCGGCGATTCCCTGTGAATCTATTTCGGCATCCAGCATCTGTTTCATTCTTGCCGCCTCTTGCTGGCAGACCGTGTTGTTGATATGACTGAAAACGAGGCGGACAAGCCGAGAGAAAGGAGGGTTGTGAAGCTGGCGGCGGTAGGCGATTTCTTGCTGGTAAAAAGAGATGTAATCGTGCTCAACGACCGCCTGGATAGCATAGTGCTCCAGGCAGTAGCTCTGGATAATGACCCTGCCGCCTAATGCACCCCTCCCGGCCCTGCCAGCCACCTGGCAGAGCAATTGAAATGTCCTTTCCCCGGCACGGAAGTCGGGGAGATTGAGGCTGGTATCGGCGCTGGCCACCCCGACCAGGGTAACCAGCGGCAGGTCTAATCCCTTGGCTATCATTTGAGTCCCTATCAGGATGTCGGCATCGTGGGCGCGGAACTTGTCCATAATCTCCTGGTGGGAGTGTTTCCCCCTGGTGGCATCGCTATCCCAGCGCAGTAGTCTGGCTCCGGGGAAGGCAATAGCGGCTTCCTGCTCCAGTTTCTGGGTGCCGATACCCAGAAACTTTATCCGCTTGCTGGAACACCTGGGGCAGAGTTCGGGCACCCCTGTCCGGTAGTTGCACTGGTGGCAGGTCAATATGTTTTCGGCCGGGTGGTAGCTCAGGGAGACCTGGCAGCGCCGGCAGTTCATGGCAAAGCCGCAGTGGCGGCACTGGATGAAGGAAGCCGCCCCCCGCCGGTTTAAAAACAGAATCACCTGCTCCCCGTTGGTAACCGCCTGGTTTATCGCCTGTTTGAGGCAGCGGCTGAAGATACTGCTGTTACCGGCTTTAAGCTCTTCCCTTAAATCAACCAGTGTAACCTCCGGCAGAGCCGAGCCCTGGTGCGGGGTAAGCCGTTCGGGGAGACGGAGGAGGCGATAGTTTTCTCTATGGGCGTGATAGCAGGTCTCGACATCGGGGGTGGCACTGCCCAGGATAACCGTGGCTCCGGTCAGCTCGGCTAGCTTTATGGCGGCATCGCGGGCGTGGTAACGGGGCGATGTATCCTGTTTATAAGCCCACTCGTGCTCCTCGTCAATGACTATCAAGCCCAGTTCGGGTTGCGGGGCGAAGATAGCGCTCCGGGCGCCGATGACGACATCGAATTGCCCGTCTCTTATCTGCCGCCACTGGTCGAACTGCTCCCCCAGGGAGAGTCTGCTGTGAAGAACGGCTACCTTTTTGGGGAAGCGGGCGGCGAAGCGCTCTATGGTCTGGGGGGCGAGGGCAATCTCCGGCACCAGCACGATACCCCTTTTGCCTAGCCTTACCGCCTCGGCTAAAGCCTGCAGGTATACCTCTGTCTTGCCACTGCCGGTGACCCCGTGGAGCAGGAATACGGACGATTTATCCCGTGCCAGGCTCTCCTTGATGAATTTTAGGGCTGATTTCTGGGCGGTGCTCAGCCTGGGTGGTGGCGGTTGGGGGATGTCCCGGGAGGTAAACGGCTGGCGCTTTACCTCGACAGGCTGGACCTTAATTAGCCCCTTCTTTACCAGAGACCTGATGGTATCTGATTGGCAGCCGGTTTTGCTTCTGGCTTCAGCCGCCGGCACCGGCCGGGACTGGTGCGTCAGAAAATCGATGAGAGCCGCCTGTTTTGCCGCCCCTTTCTTGAGCAGTCCGGCTATTTCCTGTTGCGCCTCACCGGCATCGATTGCCAGGCTGAGACAGGGCTCTTCTTTGGGTCTTACCCTGACCGGTTCCAGCTCGTAGCTTCTGACTGCCAGGCCCGACGCCACCAGTTGTGAGACGGCAGTCTGGGCTTTCTTTTTCCCCAGTATCTTTTCCAGTTGCCTGAGAGCCACCCTGCCCTGTCCCTGCGCCAGCTCGATAACCTGTCTCTGGGCCGGGGGGAGAGAAGAAAGCTCGTATTTATCGGCGGCGGCTGAAGCCGAAACGAAGGTTAGCGTTTTACGTTCGAAGCCCGGTGGTAACATCAGGGCTACGGCATCGAACAGCGGGCAGAGGTAGTAGTCGCTGAGCCAGCGCACCAGCTTGACATAGGCTGGAGAGAGCAGCGGCCGGGACTCGATGACGCCGGTTATGTCCTTCGTTTCCTCGACCGAGGGGTAGCGGTTTATCTGCAGGACTATGCCCTGAAGAACCTTATCGCCGAAGGGAACCCATACCGCCTGCCCGATATCGATGTTAAGGCTATCGGGGATGGCATAGCTGAACATCCGGCGCCGGGCTGCCGGCGAATTGACACTGACCTCAGCATAGAGCAACGGCTCGCTCCCGATAGATGGCTCTAGGACTCTTGTGGCTCGGTGGGTGCAGGTTCTGCTTTGCTCTTTTTGACTACTCGCTTCTCCTTGATACGAGCCGCCTTGCCGCTCAAGCCGCGCAGGTAGTAGAGCCGGGCGCGGCGGACCTTGCCGTGGCGTATTACTTCTACCTTAGCCACCAGAGGCGAAAGCATGGGGAAGGTGCGCTCGACGCCAATGCCGTGGGCAATCCGCCTGACGGTGAAATTGCCGCCGTCGGCGGCGCGGCTGATCTTGATTACTATCCCCTGAAATAACTGAATACGTTCCTTTTCCCCCTCCACGATTTTAGTGCTGACTATCACCGTGTCACCGGGGGACAGGTGGGGTATATCGGGGTTGGCTTTTGTTTCAATGAGTGACGATAAATCCATTAATAAAACTCCTCGTATAAGTAAAGCATTTCTACGATTATTTATCAAGTTTTGTTCTGGGCATACGGGTCGTTACCGGGCAGTATCTACTTTGCCATCGTATCCTTGCCGGGCTGGGTATCTTTCAACTGGTCTATTAGTCTGTTTTCTTCCGGGCTCAGGCTGGATCTCCTATCAATCAGCTCCGGGCGGCGCTCAAGGGTTCTGATGATAGCTTGCTGGCGGCGCCACCGGGCAATCTGGGCGTGGTTGCCGGAGAGCAGGACTTCGGGTATCGGCCAATCTCGATATACCGCCGGGCGGGTGTATTGAGGATACTCCAGAAGCCCGTTGCTGTGGGAATCGTCCTCGGACGAGTCCTGTGAGCCGAGGACGCCGGGTATCAGTCTGATAACGGTGTCTATGACTACCATAGCCGCCAACTCGCCGCCGGTGAGGACGTAATCACCGATGCTGATTTCGTCGGTAACTAGGTGCTGGCGTA
>DAOUSH010000079.1 GCA_030627335.1 Dehalococcoidia bacterium
AGTCGACCGGTTCGGGTAGCGGTTCCAGCATATTGCCACAAAGGAGGTGGATTCTGTCAACCACCTCATGTTTACGACAGTTTACTGCGGCTACCTCAAGGGCGGTAGCCGAGATATCGGTAGCATAAATCCTGGCTCGTGGCAGGTTCACCGCCAGGCTGATGGCAATGGCGCCACAGCCGGTGCCAATATCGGCGATAACCGGTGTCTTGCGGTTGCCAGCCAGAGAGAGAGTCTTTTCTACCAGCAGTTCGCTTTCCGGCCTGGGGATGAGGACGCTGTGGTTAACGATAAAATCGAGACCATAGAACTCGCGGCGTCCGATGATATAAGCCGAAGGCTTGCCGTCAAGGCGGAGCCGGACCATTTGCCGGAAAGCCGCTTCCTGCTCCGGGTCAATTTCATGCTCAAGGGTTGAGTAAAGCTGGGCGCGGCTCAGCCCGATGGCTTGCCGAAACAGCAGTTCGCCTTCGAATGAGGCATCGTCGATATGGCTGGCATCAAGGAGCTTCCGGGCGCAACTCAGGATTTCTTTAACAGTCATACCGCCTGTGTCTCTAACTGTTTTGCCTGTTCTCTGGTAGCCACGGCATCGATAAGCTCGTCAAGCTCGCCTTCCATAATCCTGGGAAGGTTGCGCAGTGTCAGACCGATGCGATGGTCGGTAATTCTGTCCTGGGGGAAGTTGTAGGTTCTTATCTTCTCGGCGCGTTCGCCGGTGCCTATCTGTGAGCGACGCTGTTCGGTTATCTCACCCTCTTGCTTGCGCTGCTCGAGATCAAAGAGGCGGGCTCGCAGTACCGACATAGCCTTGGTCTTATTCCTCAACTGTGAGCGCTCGTCCTGGCAGACAGTAACGATACCGGAGGGCAGGTGGGTTATACGCACTGCGGTGGCTACCTTGTTGACATTCTGTCCGCCGGCGCCGCCGCTGTGGAAGATATCTACCCTGAGGTCGTTGGGGTTTATGTTGACTTCAACATCTTTAGCTTCGGGGAGAACGGCTGCCGTGGCCGTTGAGGTGTGGATTCTACCCGACGATTCGGTAGTGGGCACCCGCTGTACCCGGTGGACGCCCCTTTCATACTTCAGGCGGCTGAAGGCACCCTTGCCCCTGACCTCGAATATGATTTCCCTGATGCCGCCGATAGGAGTCTCGTTAACATCTATGACATCTATCGCCCAGTTCCTGATTTGCACGTAGCGGCTGTACATACGGAAGAGGTCGGCGGCAAACAGCCCGGCTTCCTCGCCGCCGGTGCCGGCTCGTATCTCCATTATAATGTCCCTGTCGTCATTGGCATCTTTGGGTAGGAGGGCGAGCTTCAGTTCCTGAAGCTGAGCTTCAATCTGCGATTCGAGGCTTTCTATCTCCTGGGCGACCAGGGATTTCATATCTTCGTCCATTTCTTCGACCAGCATGGCTTTTGTCTTTTCCAGCGTCCTGGCCGTATCCTTGTACTGACGGTATTTGGATACAATATTCCCCAGCCCGGCCCTTTCCTGAGCCAGCGATTGCAACTGCTTCGGATCGGATGCTACCTCGGGTTGGGATATCTGATTTTCCAACTCGTTGTAGCGTTTTTCTGTTTTTTCTAGACGCTTAAACATGGCTACCCTTTTCCTTGACGACTTATTATAACACAAGCTACGGCTGAGCCTCATATACGGAAGGCGGTATGCCGGAGTATGCTTTATATAGAATGGCGAAGCCGGGGAGGTTGTTAACGGTAGGTGGTTAGCCGATGGACGTCCCGGGCTGGATGCGACTACCAATTGCCATTTTATAGCCCTCGGCTACTATTACATTGTCCGATATCACCGAACCTTCGACGATGCTATCTGCTCCCAGGCGGCAGTCGTTGGCGATAATAGAGTGTCTGACGCTAGCTCCAGCGGCGATGGTGGCCTGATGCCAGATAATGGAGTCCTCGACTACAGCACCCTCGGCGATAGTGCCGCCCGTGCCGATGACCAGAGGTCCGGTCAGGCGGGCGTTCTTGCCGATGGAGCAATGACTGCCTATTACCGCCGGTGCCGTTATTTCAGCCGTTGGATGGCAATAACCCTGCTCGCCGATAGAGACACCGGTGACCGGGTCAAGGCGGTACTGGTTGCTTTTACCGCTGAGCAGGTCCTGGTTGAGCTGGCGGTATTTCTCCGGGGTGCCGATGTCCATCCAGTAGCAGGAGGAGGGAAAGGCATAGATTGGCTCCCCCCGTTCCAGGAGTGGCGGAAATACATCGTGCTCGAAGCTGAAGTTTGTCTGCGGCGGGATGGAGGATAATACCTCCGGTTCCAGGATATAGGTGCCGGCGTTTATCATATTGGTGGTTACCTGCTCCCAGCTTGGTTTCTCCAGAAAACGGGCTATTCTGCCACGGGTGACGGTCTCTATCAGTCCGTAGCTGGTGGGGTCTTCCACAGGGGTCATGGCGATAGTCGCCAGAGATTGTCTCTGGCGGTGAAAATCCATCATAGCGGTCAGGTCGAGGTCGGTGAAGATGTCCCCGTTGAGCACCAGGAAGGCTCCGCCCGGGTATTTTTCGGCGTTTTTTACCGCCCCGGCTGTCCCCAGCGCCGTCTCTTCAATGGCATAGCTTAGGCTAACGCCCAGCCGACTGCCGTCGCCGAAGTAGCCTTCGATGGGCTGTGCCAGGTGGCTTATTGCCAGCACTATTTCCGTGATATGGTGACGGCTAAGGCGACGGATGACATATTCCAGGAACGGTGTGTTGAGCACCGGCATCATAGCTTTTGGCGTATTGATGGTCAGTGGTTTGAGTCTGGTGCCCAAACCGCCGACCAGGATAACCGCTTTCATATCCACCCCTGATCTGGTAATAATTATAACGATAAAGTGCCTTCTAAAGCCACATAGTATATAATATCAGCGTCATTTTGGGAAGCTGTCTTTATTGCACTACGATAGATTAAAACATATAATAACCATAACATCGGTAAGGAAAGGGAGAACTCTCGTAGTAGATAACGCTTGTCGTTATTTCAGAAAGGGAGTCGGGAAACGATTTGACAAAAAAGATTGTAGTTAAGCCCAAAAAAGCAGTCACCAGACGCCAGCTTTCTCACTGGAAACGGCAGAAGCGAAGACAGCGGATAATTGTTACACTGGGAATCTCTGTTATCGTTGCCGTGGTGGGGCTGGTGACGGCCGGGATATATTATCAGTGGTATCTCCCGGAGCATAAACCGCTCAGGGAAACGGTGATCGAGGTAAATGATACCAAGTTTGATATGCAATACTATATAGATACTCTCAATTTTCAGTTAGGAGAATATTATCCCTATGTGGAATCTTATCTGGATTACGCTTTAGGGGCCATAGAGCAGAATGAGTTAATCAGGCAAGGAGCAGAAAAGTTAGGTGTCACCGTTAGTGATGATGAGGTGAAAGAAAAGCTTGACAGCTACGAATATGATGACACCCGGGCAGCTAGAGATTCAATCAGGGCAAGCCTGCTTTTGGAAAAACTGAAAGAGG
>DAOUSH010000137.1 GCA_030627335.1 Dehalococcoidia bacterium
ATCTTCCCGGGTCAGGTTGGTGCGCAGCAGACGGACACCGCAGTTGATGTCGAAGCCGACTCCACCCGGCGAGATGACGCCATCGCTCATTCTCATTGCCGCCACCCCGCCGATGGGAAAGCCGTAGCCCCAGTGTATGTCGGGCATTGCCAGAGAGTAGTCCACTATGCCCGGCAGATGGGCTACATTCACCACCTGCTCCAGGGTTTGTTCGGTAAGGATGTGCTCCAGCATGCCCTGGTCGGCATAGATTAGCCCCGGCACCCGCATACCCGGCTTGTAGCTAATGGGTATTCGCCAGCGATAATCGTCTATCTTCTCTAAGGTACCAGCCCATTGTGCCATATTTCACCCCCTAGATATCGAATATCACCCGTACTCGGCTCTTATCCCTGTCCACCACGAGCATATGATAGGTGGCAGACTTGACCCCTATCTTCAGCCGGTGGCGTGACGGGCTGTACCTCTCGCCATAGCATGTCGCCTTCAGCCGATTTTCGGTAAGCTCGTTTATATCAAACCCTCTCAGTAACAGCGTATCGGTATCAAAGAAGTATAGTAATGTATTAAGCCAGTCGAAAAGCAAGGCTTCCAAATCCTTTCCCTCAAGCTCAACCTGTCGAGATTCAACCGCTCTTACCGCCCTGAGATCGGCGATTATGGAGAACATGCCATAAGCGGCATTGCCGAACGCCTCGGCCAGATTACCACCGTAAGCAATCAGCCCGGCATCGGCAGTATGCTCTATAAGCCTGTACCGCTTCACCTTGCTCGCACCCTATACGGATTAATAAAAACCAGCACACAGTCTTTATATCACACATTATAATATATTCAAAGTAACGGCATAATTGATAGTAAACGACCATAAGTGCAATAGGCGGCTTGACAATAATAGCGTAGCATATTAAAATAATTGTGGTCGTATGGGCAAAATAATCATTATCAGGGCAGTTGTGGTAAACAGGACAGGTGGAGTTTAGCTATGGGCAGACAGCCATTGTGGCGGAGGGTCGGCTTTTTACCGCAAATAACCTATTTCAAACCGACCGGCGTACCGTTAGCTAACCTGGAAGAAGAGCGTATCTCAGTCGAAGAAGCCGAGGCGATACGGCTTAAAGACCTTGAGGAGCTGGAGTTGGAAGACTGTGCCCGGAGGATGAATATATCAAGGACTACCTTCTCTCGTATATTGAACTCGGCACGAAAAAAAATAGCCGATGCCCTGCTCAGTGGTAAGGCTATCAGGATAGAAGGGGGCAACTTTAAGATGGCGATACGCCGCTTTCGCTGTATCAATGGCCATGAATGGGATGTATCATTTGAGGCTATGATAAAGGAGTCCCCAAGATTTTGCCTGACCTGTAGCACACAGCGTATTGTTCCGCTCTGGCCTTACGGACTGAGGTGGGGAAAAAGTGAAAAGAGCAGACATAGTCGGCTGAGGCAGAAAGAATAAGCTACCCGAAAAATATTGAACAGAGCCGGGAAAAACCAGCACCTTGAAAATGGGCTGGAATAATAAATATAAATAATGGAGGATTGTTAATGGTAACCGAAGAGCAGG
>DAOUSH010000122.1 GCA_030627335.1 Dehalococcoidia bacterium
CACCCCATCTTTATACAGCTTCTCCAGCTTTACTTCGGTTATTTCGTTGGTTAAATCATCGCCGCTCTTAGTATATACCCTTATATAGTTGGTGGTAAGCCCGGACCAGATGCCGCCGGACTTCTGCTCCCACAGTACGGGCATCGTCCTGCCCAGGAATTGCTGTCTGAAGCTACGAGCGCTTTCTTCTGCCAGAGCCAGCATCTTCTGAAGGCGTTCTCTCTTAATACCGTAGCTTACCTGCCCTTTCATCCCTGATGCTTCGGTACCGGGGCGGGAGGAATAAGGAAAAACGTGGATGCGGGCAAAGCCCATCTTCTGGCAGAAGCCGTAGCTTTCCTCAAACTCTTCATCGCTCTCGCCGGGGAAGCCGACGATAACATCGGTGGTAATGGCGACATCGGGCACCTCCGAGCGGATTAAGGATACAGCCTCAAGATAGTCTTCGGTGGAATAACGACGCCTCATCCGCTTGAGGACGCTATCACTGCCGCTCTGAAGGGAAAGGTGGAAGTGGGGACACAGCCGCGGGTTATGCCACAGGCCAATCAACCCGGGGGTTATTTCGCCGGGCTGGAGGGAAGACAGCCTCAGCCGCACGACATCGGTGCGGGATAGTATCTGCTCTATAAGCCCGCTTAGATTGAGCCCGTCACAGTGATAAGCGCCGATCTCGGTGCCGGTCAGCACCGCCTCTTTATAGCCCCCGGCAACCTTCGCCCTGACCTCGGAGACTATGCTTTCCGCCGCAAGGCTCCGTTCCCGACTGCGCACCAGCGGCACGATGCAGTAGGCGCAAAAGCGGTTGCAGCCATCCTGAACTTTTATAAAAGTGCGGCTTCTGAAACCATCATTATAGCTCTCTTTCGGTTCCCCACCACCCACCCGCTTCAGGTAGCCCGATTCTTCAAGTAGCTGCGGTAAATACATCTTGGCTTCGTTATCCAGCACCAGGCTGACGCCGTCAAGCCGGGCTAATTCCCGGCCGGCGCGCTGGGCATAGCAACCTATAGCGACGATAACGGCATCGGGGCTGCGGCGGTGAGCCAGCCTCAGCAGGTGCCGCGACTTGCGGTCGGCGATATGGGTAACGGTGCAGGTGTTAAGGATATAGATATCAGCCTCAGCCACCGATGACACCCGCCGACACCCCACCCGGGACAGCCTCTCAGCCAGCAATTCCGTTTCCGCCTGGTTCAGCTTGCAGCCCAGCGTATCCAGGGCAACCGTGATAATTCCAGCCTCTTTACCCAATGTCCGACCTCCAGTAGGGGCATTATATCAAATGGGCTCCGTCCTTGCAGGCAAGGCGGAATTATAATATAATGTCACGGTAACTTCCCCTATAGTAATTATGTCAAATCCTAATAGCAGAGTCGTCGTCACCGGCATTGGCATCGTCAGCCCGCTCGGTCTGGATACCGCCACCACCTGGGCCGGTCTGATAGCCGGCGAATCCGGCATCGACTACATTACCCTGTTTGACGCCGAACCTCTCGACACCAAATTCGGCGGCGAAGTCAAGGGCTTTAATGCTACCGACCATATGAGCCCCAAGGATGCCCGCCACACAGACCGCTTTGCCCAGATCGCTGTCACCGCCAGCCGCGAAGCAATGGAGCAATCGGGGCTCCAGATAGACCACAACAACCAGGACTACATCGGGGTTATTATCGGCAGTGGTATCGGCGGCTTAACCACCCTCTTCGAACAGACTAAGGTACTGTTGGACCGCGGGCCAAGCAGGGTAAGCCCTTTCCTGGTACCGATGATGATTTCCGATATGGCCGCCGCCCAGGTATCAATCTCCCTGGGGCTTAAAGGCCCAAACCTGTGTACCACCTCGGCCTGCTCCAGCGGCTCGGATGCCATAGGCGCCGCCTATGAATTGATAAAACGCGGCGAAGTCAGGGCTATGTTTGCCGGCGGCAGTGAATCCATAATGACCCCGATAGGCTTTGCCGCCTTCAATGCCCTCAAAGCCCTGTCCACCAGAAACAGCGAGCCCAGGCTGGCATCCCGCCCATTTGATACCGAACGGGACGGCTTTGTCATCAGCGAGGGTGCCGCCGTTCTGGTGCTTGAAGAGCTCAACCATGCCCGGGAGCGGGGAGCGAAAATCC
>DAOUSH010000139.1 GCA_030627335.1 Dehalococcoidia bacterium
ATCGGTCTTGGCCATAGACTGAACCACGATGGGGGCGATGCCGCCGACGGTTACCCCGCCGATATTTATCGCCTTGGATTTTCGCCGCGGCTTCATGGTATTATGCTCTCCCCGCTTATGATACGCATGATGTCCTGGAAGGTAACCGCCAGGATGAATACCATCAGCATGGCAAAGCCGATTAGATGCACCAACCCCTCCCTCTTGGGCGAGATACGCTTACCCCGGCGAACCCACTCCAGGAGAACGAAGACGATTCTGCCGCCGTCCAGCGCCGGCAGTGGCAGGAGGTTCAATATAGCCAGGTTGAGGCTGAAGAAAGCAGTCCACTCCAGAAGCGGGCTGATGCCGGCTTTAGCCACCTCGCCGGTTATCTGGGCGATGCCCACCGGCCCGGCTACCCCACCGACGGTAGCGGTGCCGATGAACAGGCTGAGTATGGCATTCTTGAATAGCACCATGGTTTCTACGGTCTGCCCCACTCCCATGGGCATTGCCCGCCAGAACGGTTCGCTCTGGCTCTCTACAATCGAGTCTTTAGTGATTATGGTCGCCCCAATGGCACCCTCGCCTTCCGGCGGTCTCCATCTGGGGCTTAGTTTTACCTCTTCCTGGCTGGCGTCGTCGTGCTCCACCAGCATGGTGATTTCACCACCCAGGTTGAGCTGGATATAACGGCTCAGGTCTCCGGTGTTGTTTATCGGCTTATCGTTTATGCTGATGATAGTATCACCGGCTATGACGCCAGCTATGGCGGCGGGCGAATTTTCGGTTACTTCCTCAACGGTTACCTGGCCTATCCACACATCGTGGGGAACCATAAAGGCGATTGACAGCAGCAGAAAGGGGAGTATAGCGTTCATAAGCGAGCCGGCGCTCAAGACCAGCAGTCTGGCGCCGACGCCCTTGCTGGCAAGGCTGCGTTCCACATTCGGGTCTTCCTCACCAGCCATCTTGGTGAAGCCGCCCAGGGGTATGACGTTTAGAGAATATACCGTCTCGCCGCGCTTTATGCCGAATAGCCGGGGAGGATAGCCCAGCCCGAACTCCTCTACCTTTATGCCGCAGGCTTTGGCGGTGGCGAAGTGCCCCAGTTCGTGGGCGACGATGACTATAGCCAGGACGCCGAAGAAAGAGAGGATGGTCAGTACTATATCCATTACGACTTGTCTCCAGGGGCGAGTTCGTGGGCTTTTTGCCTAGCCCAGGCATCGGCGGCGGCTATTGCCTCTATAGTAAGGCTGCCTGAAGGCCGGTGTTTATCCAGCACCTGCCGTATCAGCGCAGGAATATCCAGGAACTTGATACGGTCGGCCAGGAATAGCTCGACGGCGACCTCGTCGGCGGCGCAGAGCACGGCGGGGTAGGTGCCGCCCTTTTTACCGGCTTCGATAGCCAGACCGAGGCAGGGAAAGGTTTCCAGGTCGGGCTCCTTGAAATCGAGGTGGCTGATAAGGCTCCAGTTAATCCTGGGAAGTGCCGGGTTGGACAGGCGTTCCGGGTAGGTCAGGGCGTACTGGATGGGCAGACGCATATCAGGCC
>DAOUSH010000065.1 GCA_030627335.1 Dehalococcoidia bacterium
GAGCTGGAAGAGCCACCGCCGGAGACCAAGCCCAAGACGCTGGAGGATATAAAGAAAGAGGACGAGGTTATCGCTAAAGCCAAAGCGAGCATGAAAGCTGGAGCAGCAGCCACCGAGCCACCCCAGCCTCCAGTCCCGGTAAAGGAAACGCCACCGGCAGAGCCACCGCCCAAAGCTGAAACCGAAGGAACAAAAGTCTTGGCGCCTATGCCCGGGCTTATCATACGCTATGATGTCAAGGTAGGAGACGAGGTTAAAGAAGGCGACAACATAGTCGTCCTAGAGGCGATGAAAATGGCTATCGACCTGCCGGCTACGGTCAGCGGGCGAATCACAGAGATAAACTTCAAGGCCGGTGATAATGTCGCCCGGGACGATGTCCTGGCTGTTATCGTCTAGCCGTCAGGCTTTTTAAGCTTATCCTCTCAAGGGGGTAGCCGCCAGAAAAGACAAATCTGGCCCGGAACAGGTTGACCTTCATCACTCCATTGTGTTAATAGATAGGGTGTTACTGCTATGGGTAAAACACTGGCTGAAAAAATACTGAGCAACAAATCACAGACCGATGTCCGGGCGGGGGATATTGCCATCGCCTGGGTAGACTTGGCTTTTGCTCAGGATACCACAGGACCACTGACGATAAACGAATTTGAGTCCAGCTTCAATTCCCTGGCTGATAAAGACAGGACCGTGCTCTTCCTCGACCATGCCGCCCCCAGCCCCAACTGCCAGCTATCCACCGACCATATATTGCTGCGTAACTTTGCCAAGAAGACCGGCTGTCTGCTATCCGATGTCGGCGAGGGCATCTGCCACCAGATAGTGGCTGAATCCATGGCTAGGCCGGGTGATGTCATTATCGGCGCCGACTCGCACACTGTAACCGCCGGCGGACTGGGCGTCTTCGCTACCGGCATGGGCTCCTCGGATGTCGCCGTTGCCATGGCTATGGGCAAGACCTGGTTCCGGGTGCCGGAGAGCGTTAAAGTAATAGTAAGCGGCAACTTTCAAAAGGGAGTTTTTGCCAAAGACCTCATCCTGCACCTCATCGGCTTGATAGGTGCCGACGGTGCTACCTACCAATCCCTGGAGTTTGCCGGTGATACCATAGACAGGATGTCAATATCCGAGCGGCTGACTGTAGCCAATATGTCGGTGGAGGCCGGGGCTAAAGCAGGACTCTTCGCCGCCGACGAGACAACCCGTGATTACCTGACAAAGCAAGGGCGTAGCGGTGATTACCAGCCTATATCGCCCGACGCCGATGCCGAGTATGTAAAAACGATAATCATAGATGCCTCCACCCTCGAGCCGACGGTGTCACAACCGCACACAGTTGATAATACAGCCCTGGCAAGGGAGTTAAAGGGCGTCAGGATTCATCAGGTGCTCATAGGCACCTGCACCAACGGGCGGATAGAGGACCTGGCAGTAGCAACGTCTATGCTAAAAGGTAAAAAGAGCCATCCGGAGACAAGGCTTATAATCGCTCCGGCATCAAGGAATATCCTGCTACAGGCTATCAAAGCCGGATATATCCAGACCCTTGTCGAAGCGGGAGCTATTATCCTGCCGCCCGGTTGCGGCGCCTGCCTCGGTCTGCACCAGGGGGTACTGGGCGACAGCGAAGCCTGCCTGTCAACAGCCAACCGCAACTTCAAGGGGCGGATGGGTAATCCCAAGGGCTTTATCTATCTGGGCAGCCCGGCGGCGGCGGCGGCAACGGCTATCACCGGAGAAATCACCGACCCCAGGGAGGTGCTATAGATGCTAAAGGGAAAGGCTTTCAAGTTCGGTGATAACATATCCACCGACCACATCGTGCCGGGCAGGCTGGCTCATTTGCGCAGCAACCTGCCGGAGCTGGCAAAGCACGTCCTGGAAGACGCCGACCCCACCTTCGCCACCAGGGTAAAAGCCGGAGACTTTGTCGTCGGCGGCAGCAACTTCGGGCTGGGTTCCAGCCGGGAGCACGCCCCGCTGGTCATCAAGATGGCAGGCGTCAGTGCCATACTGGCTAAATCGGTCGCCCGTATATTCTTCCGCAACGCCATCAACCTGGGCTTGCCGGTGCTGGTTTGCGATACCGACAAGATTGATGATGGTGATACGATTGAGGTAGATATGGAAGCGGGCACTATACAGGATATAACCAACGGTAATAAGGTCAGCTTCAAACCGATTCCGCCATTTATGTCAGCCATCCTCGCCGAAGGCGGGCTCATCCCTTATATCAAGAAGTATGGAGATTTCAAGTTGTAACCTGTAACCGTTTTAAGGAGGCAAGCCTGATATATGATACACGAGATTACACTGATACCCGGCGACGGCGTCGGGCCTGAGGTAACCGAAGCCACCAGGAGAGTCCTGGAAGCCACCGGCGTCAGCTTTAACTGGGATATCGTCCATGCCGGTGCCAGTGTCCAGGAAGAATACGGCACCCCACTCCCCGACCACGTCCTGGCATCGATCAGAAAGAACCGCGTCGCCCTCAAGGGGCCGATTACCACACCGGTCGGCTCCGGCTTCAGGAGCGTCAATGTTGCCATGCGTCAGCAACTGGAGCTATACGCCTGCCTGCGCCCGTGCAAGAGCTATGCCGGTGTACCGACACACTACAAGGACATAGATATTATGATGATCAGGGAGAATACGGAAGACCTCTACGCTGGCATCGAGTTCGAGAAGGGCTCTCCGCAGGCGGCAGAGCTGATAGAGATGCTGGAAAGGACGACGGGTGCCAAAGTCAGAGATGACTCCGGTATCAGCATAAAGCCCATCTCGGAAACGGGCAGCCGCCAGATTGTCCGCTTCGCCTTCGAGTATGCCCGCGCCAGCCACAGAAAGAAGGTAACCGCCATACACAAAGCCAATATAATGAAGTTCTCCGACGGTCTGTTCCTGTCGGTCGCCCGCAAGGTAGCCAAGGAATACACGGATATAGAGTTCGAGGATAGAATCGTGGACAATATGGCAATGCAACTGGTGAAAAAGCCGCAGCAATTCGATGTCATCGTCGCCCCCAACCTCTACGGCGACATTATTTCCGACCTGTGCGCTGGTCTTGTCGGCGGGCTGGGGCTGGCTCCGGGAGCTAACGTCGGCGACGACTGCTCCCTCTTCGAGCCGACCCACGGCAGCGCACCCAAATACAAAGGGCAGAACAAGGTCAACCCGATGGCGATGATGCTTTCCGGGGTGATGATGCTGCGCTATATCGGCGAGAAGAAGAGCGCCGAGCGGCTGGAGCAGGCGATAGCCGACGTCATCGCCGAGGGCAAGAATGTCACTTATGACCTGAAACCCGAAAACGAAAGGTCTTCAGCAGTGGGAACATCACAGGTAGCCGATGTCATCATCGAGAAGCTTAAAGACAAATAGAAGGATTAAAGAATAGAGAGGGTGGGTGGCTAAGCGCCCCATTTGTTGAAAAGCCCGCCGAGGGCGGGTTCGGGTGGGACATTAAGGGCTAAATGGTAAAAGAGGGGTGGCGGGGAGGAAATACATCAAGAGGTAAAAAGTGGGAAAGAAGATTAGCGTTGTCGGTGCCGGTAATGTCGGCTCCAGCCTGGCTCAGCGACTGGCAGAAAAGGGCTGCGCCGATGTCGTCCTGCTTGATATTATCGACGGCTTACCGCAGGGTAAAGCCCTGGATATATTCCAATCGTCGCCGGTAACGGGCTGCAACATTGCTATAACCGGCACCAACGATTATAAAGACACAGCCGGATCGGATGTGGTTGTCATCACCTCCGGCACCACCCGTAAACCGGGAATGACCCGCGATGAGTTGCTCAAGACCAACGCCGGAATCATCACCGAGGTTACACAGAACATCGTTAGATACTCCCCCGGCTGCACTATCGTTATAGTTACCAACCCGGTGGACGCCATGACCTACCTGGCGCTTAAGGTCAGCGGCTTTTCGCCAAGCCGGGTGGTGGGTCTATCCGGCGCTCTGGACAGCGCCCGGCTCTCCAGCTTCATCGCCGCCGAGCTCAATGTCTCAGTTTCAGAGGTGTTCTCACTAGTTCTCGGAGAGCACGGGCAGAATATGGTGGTCATCCCCCGGCTGGCTACAGCCAAGGGCACACCGATAACCGAACTACTGTCCCGGGAAACCGTCGAACGGCTGATGGAGCGCACCGTAAAC
>DAOUSH010000059.1 GCA_030627335.1 Dehalococcoidia bacterium
AAAGGGTGGATAACTACCCCGGCTTCCCCGAAGGCATCAGCGGTATTGAACTGACCCGCCTGATGCACAAGCAGGCGACAAAACACGGGCTTGAGACCATCTATGCCGATGTTACCGCCCTGGAGGTAAAAGGGAAATCCAAAGTGGTCAGCACTGCTCAGGATAGCTTTACCACCCGTGCCGTAATCATAGCCAGCGGCTCGGAACGTGAGCATCTCGGTGTTCCCGGGGAGAAGGAATTTACCGGCAAAGGGGTATCCTATTGCGCTACCTGTGACGCTCCATTCTTCAGCGGGAAAACGGTGGCTGTGGTCGGCGGCGGCAATGCCGCCATCTATGAAGCCCTGCACCTGGCAAAGTTCGCCGCCGGGGTTGTCGTGATCCACCGCCGGGGCCAGCTCCGGGCGACTACTGTCATTCAGGAAAGAGCCTTCTCCGAACCCAAGATAGCATTCCAGTGGAATACCGTAGTTCAGGCGATTGAGGGAAGTATCCTCGTTGAGAGACTTGTTTTACGTCAGGTTGATACCGATAAGCATTCCACCCTCAAGGTAGACGGTGTTTTCCTGGCTATCGGGCTTAAGCCCAATACAGGATACCTGAAGGGTGTTCTGCCACTGGATAAGCTGGGGCGTATCATTACCAACGAGCGGATGGAGACCGATATACCCGGTATATTTGCCGCCGGCGATATTCGCAGCAATTCTATTCGCCAGGTTATATCCGCCGCCGGCGACGGCGCTACCGCCGCCTTCTATGCCAAAAGATTTATCGAAGAATAGTATTCCACTTCTATTCCGTTTGCAGTATAATTATTTGAAAGGCAGGTATTTATGAAAGTCGTTTTTCTTGAAGACGTTCCCAGTGTAGCTAGTTCCGGAGATGTTAAAGAGGTTCCCGATGGTTATGCCCGCAACTTCCTGATACCCAGAAAGCTAGCCGCCCTGGTCACTCCACAGATGGCCAGCCAGGTTGAATCACAGCTTACTTCACGGGCAAAGAAAAAAACCCAGGCAGCCGAAGAGATTACCAAGGTAGCCGACCGGCTAAATGGCAGTGAAATCACCATCAAAGCCAAAGTCGGCACCAAAGACCGCCTCTACGGTTCTATTACCAGCGCCGATATCGCCAACGAGCTGTCTAAAACAAGTGGAGTAGCCATTGATAAAAGGAAGATAGAGCTATCCGAGCCCATCCGGGAACTTGGTAGTTATGAAGTAGCCATTAAACTGGCAAAGGATATCCTGCCCAAGATAAAAGTTACCGTAACAGGACAGGAGCCCGACTGAGGTGCAGAACGAAAAACTGCCACCACACGATATCGATGCCGAGGAAGCGGTAAACGGCTCACTGTTGATAGACGGCAAGGCTATTTATGAGGTAGCCGCCTTCTTGCAGTCCAGCGATTTCTACAGCGAGCAGAACCGCTGGATTTATCAGTCCTGCCTGTCCCTTTACCAGCGCGACGAGGCGATAAATCAGATAACGGTAGCCCAGGAGTTGGACCGCGAAGGTAAACTGGAAAAATGCGGCGGTGCTGCCTACCTGAGCCACCTGATATCTATTGTCCCGACATCCCTCGATATCGAACACTACGCCCGAATCGTTTACCGTCTATCGGTAATGCGCCAGTTGATTGGCGCCTCCGATAAGATTTCCGATATCGGCTATGAAGCCGACCCCGATGTCAGCTCTGCCCTTAACAAAGCCGAGGACGTTCTTTTCCGATTGCGCCGTCAGGGCTCGCTGGACTTCGTCCATATCAAGCAGGTGCTTGACAGGTATTTTGAAGCCCCGCCGTCCCCGGAAACGAAAGGCTACCAGCCGATTCCCCACGTCTTTTCCGGCTTTACCGGTCTGGACGATTTCCTGGGCGGCTTCCAGCGCTCCGACCTGATTGTCATTGCCGGCAGACCGAGCATGGGCAAGACGAGCCTTGCGCTCAATATCGCCCGCAATGCCAGCGTAGACCAGGGCGCCAGTATCGCCCTTTTCAGTCTGGAAATGTTCCGTGAGACATTGGTGCAACGTCTCCTTTCCAGCGAAACCGGAATAAACTCAAGGCGTATTCGCTTAGGTCTCAATACGGAGGACGAAGAAAGAAAAATTATGGAAGCCATCGGCAAGCTATCGGAGGCACAGATATATATCGACGATTCCCCACAGCTAAGGGTTATGGAGATGAGAAGCAAAGCCCGCCGCCTCCACTATGAGCACAACATAGACCTCATCATCGTTGACTACCTGCAATTGCTGCAGGGAGAAAGCAGAAACGAAAACAGGGTTCAGGAAATCAGCTATATCTCCCGCTCTCTCAAGGCGCTGGCTCGCGAGCTTAACGTGCCGGTGATTGCCATATCACAGCTCAGCCGTGCCGTGGAATGGCGCGCATCGCATATACCACAGCTATCCGACCTGCGTGACAGCGGCAGTATCGAGCAGGACGCCGACCTTGTTACTTTTATTTATCGCGAAGAAGTCTACTCTACCGAGGACGAATGGCGCATCCAGCACCCGGAGGAAGAGTACCCCAGAGAGATGGCAGATATAATCATCGCCAAGCACCGCAACGGACCCACCGGCCAGATAAAGGTGCGTTTCCGTCACAATCTAACCCGGTTTGAAAACCTGGTCAAAGCGGAGCCAAACCTGCTATGAAGCCTTTTCAGGGTTTCCCTGCCCGGATGACATTCACCCCGATACCCAACCTTTTCTTAAATCGTCTGATGCCCGATATCAGCGATATTACCGAACTGAAAACCACCCTGCATATTATGGAGATACTTTATCTCAAAAAGGGCTCCCCCCGCTCCGTAACCTTCAACGAGCTTCTGGATAACCCCAACCTTATAAACAGCCTGAAAGAATCAACTGAGCCGGCAGAGGAAGCCCTGCGCAAAGCCCTGGAAAAAGCAATCAAAAGGGAGACTATTCTTCACCTGGTAATAAAACAGGACGGTAAATCCGAAGATATTTACCTTCTTAATACCCCTTCCGACAGGCAGGCGGTGGCAAAGATTAAAAACGGCGAGCTAAAACTGCCCGGCGTTAAAATCGGGGCAAAGATGGAAGCCAACAGCGATGAGCGCCCCAATATCTTCACCCTTTACGAAGATAATATCGGCATGCTGACGCCGATGATTTCCGAAGAGCTTAAAGAAGCAGAGAAATTATACCCTATAACCTGGATTCAGGACGCCATCAAAGAAGCGGTCAACCAGGGGAAACGCAAATGGAGCTATATTGCCGCCATTCTGGAAAACTGGTCCACAGAAGGCAGGAGCGATGGAACATATAAGCAAGATTCTAAAAAAGACGACCCCGACAAATACATCAAGGGCAAATACGGGCACATGGTCCAGCGCTGAGGGAGAGGACTCCTCCGGTGTTATCTGCTCTGCCTGCCTGGGTGCTGGTTTCGTCCACCCCTTGCTTGACTCCGGGAAACCGGACTTCAGCCGGGTGATTGCCTGCGGTTGCCTGCGCAACGCTGCCAGTAAAGACCGCCGCGCCCTTTTAGAGAGATACAGCAACCTGGGCTCGCTCAACCGCCTCACCTTCGACAACCTGATGCCCAGAGGCAGAAGCGGTTTTACCGCAAGCCAGGATAAATTCGAAACGGCTTACCATGCGGCTAAGGAGTTCGCCAGCGAGCCGAAGGGCTGGCTGGTTCTTATCGGCCCCAGTGGTTGCGGCAAGACCCATCTGGCAGCCGCCATCGCCAACGAGTATATCGGTCACGGTAACCCCGCCTTTTTCATCACCTCCGCCGACCTGCTGGACCATCTGCGCTCCGCTTTCAGCCCCAGCAGCGATATAACCTATGACCAGCTCTTCGACCAGATACGTAATACGCCTTTGCTTATTCTGGATGATTTAGGCTCCCAGACAAGCACACACTGGGCGAGGGAGAAGATGGAGCAGCTACTGAACCACCGCTTTAACAACGAGCTGCCGACCGTCATCACCACCGGCACCCCGATTGACCAGCTTGAAGACAGGCTACGCACCCGCATGACCGACCCCAGACTATGCCGGGTCTATACGATAGGAGAAAACCAAGCTGATACCATAGACCATGACTGGGGCCCCGATCTAAAGCTACAAAAAAATATGACCTTTTCTGCCTTTGATTGGGAACGGGTTAACCTGCCTTCGGAGCAGAGGGATAACTTAAAGCTTATCTACAAAGCCGCTCTTAACTTCGCTGAATCCCCTGATGGCTGGCTAGTGCTACAGGGAGTCACCGGCTGCGGCAAGACCCATCTAGCAGCCGCCATCGTCAACTACCGCTACCAGGCAAAGAAGTCAGCCCTCTTCGTGGTGGTGCCCGATTTCCTCGACCACCTACGCTCCTCCTTCAGCCCTGATAGCAAGGTTTCCTACGACCAGCTTTTCGAAAAAGTAAAGACCACCCCTTTTCTTGTGCTGGACGATTTCGGTGAGCAGGCGACCACGCCCTGGGCGCAGGAGAAGCTGTACCAGATGATTAACTACCGCTATAACGCCCGACTGGCAACGGT
>DAOUSH010000022.1 GCA_030627335.1 Dehalococcoidia bacterium
AAAAAGGAATTCATTAAGAGAGGCAAAATAGATGCAAATGTAGCTCTTCCTAGAGAAATGAATACATATTCGAATTACTTAGAAATATTAAAGCCTATATTAAATCTATTGAGAGTAGGCTTAGAATTAAGAAGGGGTAATAATTCACCTAAAAAACATTGTGAACTTGTTGAAAACATAAGAATACTGAAATCAGATACGGAGTTTGGGTCGTTGTTTGGCTGTATAGATGAGCAAATTAGGAATTCGTCTGCTCATGCGTCTTTCCGTATTGATAAGGCAGACCAAAAAGTCTATCTAATGGATGAGAGGGGCAATAAGGGAAAAATTGTAAGAATATATACGTTTGATGAGATGGTAAATATGATAAATGTTATGCAAAACGAATTTTTTCCTGTAGCCTTGCCGACTGTAATACTGTTCGATAATGAGATATTAGACCTTCTCTTAATGAGTACTGAGTACAAGTTTCTTCTCTTGGCGATTTGCAACTGTTAAAATAGAATAATAAGTAAAATATGACAGATTCTATTCTTCTGCCTGTCCGGGTTGCTCAATCATTTCCCACCTGACCATGCCGTCCTCGATGAGCTGTCGGATTTTTCTCTCATTGGGAGTTAGCTGGCAGTTTTTGCCGCTTTTTATCTCCATAATGACTATCCCCTGCGGGTCGCCGGTCGCCAGTCCGGGGAAGACGATGAGGTCTATAGGGCTGCCGATAAACCGCGCCTCGGTCGGGTCATATGCGAACTGGGGCAGGTAGGGAGTTAGCTGCTCGACGAACTTGCCGCCCAGCACCGCTCGGCTTTGGATGACGGCTTCCTTGCGTATCCTCCCCCTCTCCTGCTCTAAAACCTGTCGCTCTATCTCCAGCCAGTGGTGGAATCTGCTTTCCATCCTCCATTTGATAAAGTAGTAGGATAAAAGGATGAGCAAAATGGCGATGGCGATAACAATGGCAATGATTAGCCCGGTATCCATAATAAACCTGCCTGCTTTTTATTACATAGAAACCTGGCTGCCGCCGGGTTTGGTAAGTGGGATGCCGGCGGCGCACAGGGGGCAATCCTGTGGCTTGTAGGTTGGTGTTATGGAGCGGAGACAACTGAACAGGGAGACACCGAAGTCGTGTTTCTCCTCAGAGCGGTCGACCAGGACGCCTATGCCGATAACCTCACCATCCTGCCCGTTGACCAGCTCCAGGACCTCGCGGATAGACTTGCCGGTGGTAAGTATGTCGTCGACGATAAGGACTTTCTCGCCGGGATTGATGCCGAAGCCCCGCCTGAAAGCCCGTTTGTTATCACCTTCCTTTTCGGCGAATATACTGCGCGCTTCAATTTGCCTGGCTACCTCGTGGGCGAGGATGATGCCGCCGGTGGTCGGACCGGCCACCACATCAATATTATGCTGGGAGAAGTGGATGCCAATCAGGCGGCAGAGCTGTTCGGTGTAGTTGGGGAACTGCAGTACGCGGAACTTCTCCCAGTAGACAGGGGAGTGTAACCCGGAGGTGAGCAGGAAGTGCCCTTTCAGTATCGCCCCCGTTTTGTCGAAGATAGCCTCTATGTTACTACTGATTGCTCCGACCTCCAGACAGGCTGATTGCCCGTGTGATGCACAGTATAGCCTCTTCTCCTATGGCAGTGCGTAGTCAAAGTTAAGCACTGACCCCCATTCGGATAGGGGCCAGATTGAAAACCAGGCTTTTCCGTGTATGTCATCGCGGCTGACCGTCCAGCCGCCGCGGGAATCGCTGCTGTTGTTGCGGTTATCGCCGAGGACAAAGTAGTTGTCCGGTGGTACCTCACTGTTTATAGAGGAGTTCATTGACGGGCTATCGATATATTCATGCTCATCCAGTGTTAAAACAGTACCGTCCGATTGGTGGATATAGACCACGCCGTCCTTCATCTCAACTGTTTCGCCTGGGAGGCCGATGATGCGCTTGATAAGGTCGTTATCAGCGGAGGAGGCGTATGGTGGTGTAAAGACGATGATGTCGCCTCTTTTGGGTTCGGAGAAAGCATAGGCGACCTTGTTCACCATTATCTTCTGGTCATTGTGGAGGTTAGGCTCCATACTGGAGCCTACTACTACAGCCCTTCCCACAAATAAAATCTGAACCAGCAGGAAGATGACCAGGGCTGATAAAACAATGACCAGTAGCTCTTTGGAAAAAGCTTTCACTTGTGTTGTAAAATCTCCTATCTTATAACATTATACTCTATCAGTCAGTCGCCTGCCAGTAATACCTGCCTGGATGGCAGTGTTGTTTCTTTATGGCGGATGTTCCTGGTAAGTTGTATAATTAGACTAACTAAAGCAAGACTTATGCGTTATAAATAGTAGAGGTTTGGCTGAGAGCAGCTAAGGAGGTAGAAATGAAAAAGGGTATCATAGTTGCCGTCGGTATCGCGTTGGTGCTGGTCACTGTGGGAGTGGCTGGCTGTGGCGATTACTTCGGCTCGGAAGAGACCGGATTGGTTAAAAGCATATCCAGCCAGCAGGATATCGGAATATGGGTGACCGGAGTGGGCAAGGTTGCCGTCGTTCCCGATGTGGCTGTCTTAAGTCTGGGTGTCGAAGCTCAGGCGGCGACAGTTGCCGAGGCGCAGCAGCAGGCTTCCGGGGCGATGAACGCCATTATGGGCGTGCTTGATAGCTATGGGGTTGATGAAAAGGATATCAGGACCCAGCAATACAGCATCCAGCCGGTGAGGGAGTGGAGGGATGACCAGTATATACTGATCGGCTATCGCGTGACCGATACTGTTTCCATTAAGGTCAGGGATATAGATGACACCGGCAGTATTATCGATGGCGCCGTAGCCGCCGGTGGCGACTATACTATAATAAATAGCATCAGCTTCACCGTGGATGAACCGGAGGCATATTATGAAGATGTCAGGGAAGAGGCTATGGCTGACGCCAAGGACAAGGCGGAGCAGATGGCCGAACTTGGCGGAGTCAATCTGGGCAAGCCGATGTATATTGCTGAGTATAGCGGCTATTCCCCCAATACCGTATATTACGATATTAGAGAAGACATGGGGTCGGAGCTGACAACGGACATCAGCCCCGGAGAGACAGAAATCCAGATGACTATACAGGTGGTGTATGGCATAGAATAGTAAACTGGTAAAAGACTGTTTACCGGAAAATATTAATACCAATTCAGAGAGCCGGGTTAAGGCCCGGCTCTCTCTTTCTGCAATGGTCGGTTATATTAAGTAGCCCGCCAATTTGCATTTTAAAAAAGGTGGGTGCTAGAATTAAGCTATGGACTATATGGAGCAAGCTCTATCGCTGGCTAAGCTGGCGCTGGGGCAGGTGAGCCCCAACCCTGCGGTCGGGGCGGCTATAGTCAAGGATGACGTGGTGGTTGGGCAGGGCTATACCCAGGCGCCTGGTTCCAGCCACGCCGAGATTGTAGCCCTGGAGCAGGCGGGTGAGGCGGCAAAGGGAAGTAAGATGTATGTTGCCCTGGAGCCCTGCTGTCATTACGGACGAACCCCGCCGTGTAGTCAGGCAATAATTACCGCCGGAATCGCTGAGGTCCATATGGCAATGCTGGACCCCAACCCACTGGTTTCGGGGAAGGGCAAAGAGGAACTGGAGAAGGCTGGCATCAAGACGTTCGTCGGCGAGCATATGAAAGAGGCAAAGGGTATCAACGAAGCCTATACCAGGTTTATCACCACCGGCCTGCCCTTTATCACGGCCAAGATGGCTATGAGCCTGGACGGCAAGATAGCTACCCGTAGCGGTGATTCCCGTTGGATTAGCAGCCCGGAGGCGAGGCAATACGTCCATAGCCTGCGTAGTAAAAGTGATGCCATTATGACCGGAGCTAATACCATTATTGCCGATGACCCCCAGCTCACCGCCAGGTGCTGTGGCGGCAGGGGAGGGGCGGTAAAGAAACAGCCGCTCCGGGTAATCGTGGATGGCAAAGGGAAGACGCAGTTGACCGCCAGGGTATTTACCGAGCCCGGGGAAACGCTTCTGGTGCTGGGCAGGAAAGCCAGCAAAGATGAGAAGGAAGCATATAAAAAGGTTGGCGCCGGGTTGCTGGAACTGCCGTCGGAAGAAGGCTATATTGATTTGGAAAAGCTGATGAAGGCGCTGGGCGAGAGGCAGATTACCAGTGTCCTGGTCGAGGGTGGCAGTAACCTCCTCGGCTCCCTGTTTGACCAGGGGCTGGTGGATAAGGTAATTGTCTTTATCGCCCCGATAATAATCGGCGGCGAAGCCGCCAAAACGGTGGTCGGTGGCAAGGGAGTTGACAAAGTAGTAGACTCACTGAAGATAGAAAATATTACCGAAGAATGTTTCGGTCAGGATATAATGATTACCGGATACCTTGGAGGACGAGGATGTTCACTGGAATTGTAGCCGAGGTGGGCAGGGTTGTCTCAGTCTCATCGAAAAGGCTGGCTATCACTGCCAGTAAGGTGATGGATAGGATGGGAAACGGCGATAGCATTGCTGTCAACGGAGCCTGTCTGACGGTAACCAATTTTGACGACACATCGTTTACAGTTGACATAATGCCTGAAACACTAAAACGGACCAACCTGGGGCTGCTTCGGGCGGGCGACGTGGTCAACCTGGAAAGAGCGCTAACGCTGGATGGGCTTCTGGGCGGTCACCTGGTACAGGGGCATATAGACGCTGTCGGGAAGATATTCTCGGTGAAAGAAGACAATGGGGCGACAATAATCAAGGTAGAAGCCCCACCCGGGGTGATGGACTACATGGTAGAAAAAGCCTTTATCGCTGTAGATGGCGTCAGCCTGACTGTGATGGGTATGGGCAAAGACACCTTCGAGGCATCGGTGGTCGACTATACTCTGAAAAATACCACTCTCGGCAGTCGGCAGGCAGGCGACACGGTCAATCTGGAAGCAGACATTATCGCCAAGTATGTCGTCCAGCTAAATAAAAAAGAGGGTAGCGGTATAACCCTGGATTTCCTGGGTGAGCACGGTTTCCTGGCTGGCTAACTCATAGATAAGTAGGGGATGAAAAGTATGGCATTATCAAGTATCAAAGAGGCTATTGAGGACATAAAAGCGGGCAGGTTCGTCATCATAATAGATGATGAAGACCGGGAGAACGAGGGCGATCTGGCTATAGCTGCCGAGAAGATAACCCCCGAAGCCATTAATTTTATGGCAATACACGGCCGGGGGCTTATCTGTGTGTCCGTTACCGGTAAGAGACTGGACGAACTGCATATTCCTTTAATGGTAGGGGACAACACCTCCAGGTTAGCCACCGCCTTTACCGTATCCGTTGAGGCAAAGCACGGCACCAGCACCGGTATTTCGGCGGCGGACAGGGCTAAGACGGTGCAGGCTATCGTTGACCCTGAGACGAAGCCAGAGGATTTGCTGATGCCGGGGCATATGTTCCCCCTGCGGGCGAGAGAGGGAGGCGTTCTGGTTCGGGCGGGACAGACCGAAGCAATAATTGACATCGTCCGGCTGGCAGGGTTATATCCAGCCGGCGTCATCTGTGAGATTATGAACGAAGACGGCACCATGGCACGGCTGCCCCAACTGGAGAAGATAGCGGAAAAGCACGATATCAGGATAGTCAGCATCGCTGATCTTATCGCCTATCGCCGCCGCCATGAAAAGCTGGTGCATCGGGTGGCTGAAGCTAAACTGCCGACAAAATACGGTGACTTTATAGCCATTGCCTATAAGAGTGATATAGACCCGGACGAACACGTGGCTCTGGTCTTCGGTGATATAGACTCCGGGAAGCCGGTGATAGTGCGGGTTCACAGTGAATGCCTAACCGGAGAAGTCTTCGGCAGTCTGCGTTGTGATTGTGGTGAGCAGATCGCTATGGCGATGGAAAGGATTGTCAGCGAGGGGCAGGGTGTCCTTCTCTATATGAGGCAGGAGGGGCGGGGTATCGGCTTCCACAACAAGATCTGCGCCTATAATCTCCAGGATAATGGCATGGATACGGTGGAAGCCAATCTGTCTCTGGGTTTTGAGCCGGATCTGCGTGACTACGGCATCGGCGCCCAGATACTGGTTGACCTTAACCTGCACAAAATAAGGCTACTTACCAATAATCCGAAAAAGGTAATCGGTCTTGAGGGTTACGGCCTCAAGGTGGTGGAGACGGTGCCAATAATCGTCCAGCCTAACCCGCACAACCGCCGTTACCTGGAGACGAAGAAGAACAAAATGGGGCATATTTTGGAAATATCGAAAAGAGACAGGTAGAGACGATAAAGGTACCCTTCTTTGTCAAAGGAGGTGGAAAATGAAATATCTTGTAAGTATGAAAGTCATCGAAGCTGCGGTTCCATATTCGCCGGAGCAGATTATCTCTTATTTAGAATAGATAGCTCTCCCATATGTCGAGACTTTAATGAAATTGGAAGAAGAAAAGAAAATTCTAGTTGGCGGAGGCCCTGTTGGAAAGAGGGCAACCGTATTTATCATTGATGCAGCATATAATAGTGTAAAATAATCACCACTTAAAAACCTCTAATCAAAATATATATTATTTTACCCTATATTTCAAAGT
>DAOUSH010000140.1 GCA_030627335.1 Dehalococcoidia bacterium
GCCAACTATCCAGATAGGTTAATCGTCTGGTGATCCGGCTCTTCCCCTGAGTTATATACCCAGCCTGTTGCGGGCGTTCATAAAGGAAAGCAGGTTATCGCGGCCTACCATCCCAATGATGTTACCGTCTTCTACCACCGGTAGCTGATTAACATCCTGCTCCGTTAAAATCTTGAGGACACTGGCGAGGTCGTCGTCAGGCTGCACCCTCTTGATTCTATCCAGAGGGGTCATTGCCTCTGCCACTTTTTTGTCAGCCCATTGCCTGCGGGGGAAAGCCCTTATATTCTGCAGGGTAATCAACCCCTGCAGACGGCTACCGGTAGCGACCACCAGACAACGATTGCCGGAAGGCAGGATATACTCGTTAACCAGCTTATCGATGGTGATGTCTGGCGGCACTATAAGGCAGTCCCGGTTCATAATCTCTCTGACTGTATAGCCCTGCAGCATATGCTGGAGGGCTACCTGCTTGTAGCTGCGTGCCGCCGCATTTATAAGGAACCAGCCGATAAAGGCGAGCCATACCCCGTTAAGCCAGAAACCGAAGAAGACAAGCAATATACCGCCGAAGATGAAGATGAGGCCTAGCCCCCGGCCCGTATTTGAAGCCCACTTGGTGGCGCGGCGCAGGTTTCCGCTTCGCCACCATAGTATAGACCGCAGCACACGCCCCCCGTCCAAGGGAAAACCGGGGAGGAGATTGAAGCCGGCGAGTACCAGATTAATCCACCCCAGCCAGAAGGCTATTGCCGTCACCTCCTCGAATCTGGCGGGCAGTATAAACCAGACGCCGATGAAGATGCCGCCCAGTACGATGCTGGCCAACGGCCCGGCAAGGGCGATTCTCAGTTCGATCTTGGGCTCTCTGGGCTCCTCGCTTATCTGAGCCACCCCGCCGAAGATAAAGAGAGTTATGGATTTAACCGGGATGCCGGATGACCTGGCGACAATGCTGTGCATCATTTCGTGCGCCAGTACCGAGCTGAAGAATAACAGGCTGGCCGCTAAACTGGCTATTATCGAGGTGGTCAGGCTCCAGTCTGGATAGGCGATGGGGAAGTAGCTGGTGATCAGCACCCAGGTAACCAGGGCAAAAATGAAAAACCAGGAATAGTGCAGCATTAAGGAAATGCCGAATAGCCTGCCGATTGGTATGCCGCCTGTTGGCATCTTGTTCTCCCTTATGCCGGGTCTTGAGTCTATCTTCTCTAATTATACGACTGTCAATTTAATGGATGTGATGTTACCGTTCTCTAGCCGGTAAACAGGCTCCCGATTTGAAAGATAAGGGTGGCTACTATCCAGGCGACTGCGGTGGTGTAAAGGGCGGCGAAGCCAGCCCACTTCCAGGATGCGGTCTCGGAGCGAATGGTGGCGATGGTGGCGGCACAGGGCATATAGAGCAGGCAGAAAACCATAAAGCAAAAGGCGACGAGCGGCGTCCAGCCGAGCTGGGTGGCTATGGTACCGCCCAGTAATCCCCCTTCGACAGCGAAGATAGCGCCCATGGTGCCGACGACGACCTCTTTA
>DAOUSH010000001.1 GCA_030627335.1 Dehalococcoidia bacterium
TCCGGGAATGAAGATGGCTGGAATAGTGACTAATGTGACCAATTTTGGGGCCTTTGTTGACATAGGCGTGCACCAGGACGGTCTCGTGCATATCAGCGAACTGTCTGATAAATTCGTAAAAAACCCGGCTGATATAGTCAGCGTTAATCAAAAGGTTATGGTAACGGTGCTCACGGTTGATAAGAAGCGTAAGCGCATTTCTCTATCAATGAAGTCGGAGGCATCACCACCCAGGCAATCCGGATCGGGTGCCTGATAACAAAGATTATGCTGGATTGGCACTTATATCTGATTAGATGCCGCGATGGAAGTTTGTATACCGGAATTACGACTGATGTTGCCCGCAGGTTTGAAGAGCATCAGAAGAATAGTGATAAGGGGGCAAAATACCTTCGGGGCAGGAGGCCGCTGGTGTTGGTTTTTAAAAAGAAATTGGGGAGCAAAAACCTGGCGCTGTGCATGGAAAACAAGGTTAAGAAGTTGTCAAAGGCAAAGAAAGAGGAACTAATAAGAGACAACGCACGTATTGATGAGATAATCAAACGGGCCGGGTCGTAAATAACCGTTTAAATATTCCAGCCTGTTTCACGGCTGATTTTTCCTGATTGGCTTCAGAAGATATTCCAATCCGTTAAGTTTGATTTCATACAGAGTGGATAACAGGACGCCGATTTTCCCCGGGGGGAAACCTTTCTGGTGAAACCATACCAGATAAGTTTCAGGCAAATCGCAAAGGACGCGGTTTTTGTATTTCCCGAAAGGCATGCGTGTGTTTACTAATTCAATCAAGGTTTGAGGATTCATAGGGGTGGTGTTCATGTTTTGTTCCATTCTTGCTTAAATCCCAATACACTACATTATAAACTGGTGGCAGCCTTACTAACCGGGGCAATGAGTTCATAAGGACGAAGGCGCTCTGGCTTATGCAAACATTATACACGAATAACAACCAGGAAAGTAAGCATCTAATTGATTTAACATTGCATAATAATATCCGGAGAAACACGAATAATCGTAGTTGGCAAAGTTCCCGTTTCTTAGTATGATATGATGGCAGGAAAGGTGGAATCGGCACAGCATGAGCGGTACACAGCGTGTTAATATTAAACCAGGCTTACGGGTCTCAATAGTCTTAAAGGCAGACCAGCGGTCCGGCAAATTAACTGAAGGGATAGTAAAAGATATTTTAACCAAATCTGCGATTCATCCCCACGGCATTAAAGTCCGCCTGGAAAGTGGTCAAATTGGTCGAGTTAAAGAGGGAAAATAAGCTACCTCTCAACTGCAAGACCGCTGAAAGACAATAATCCGGACAATCCGTAACGGAAAGTAATTCAAGTTACTTAAGGAGGTCATCCCTGCCAATGGCGTTTATTAATACACAAAGTGTCACCCTGAGCTTTTGCGGTATCAGGCTATTTGAGGAAATTAGTTTAACAATTGAGCAGGGTGAGAAGGTTGCACTGATGGGCCGTAACGGTTCCGGTAAATCAACTTTACTCAAGCTAATAGCAGGAATTATCCGGCCGGATTCTGGCATCATTGCTATTCAGAAAGGTATCCGCTCCGCCTATCTGGACCAGGCGGTGCCCGGGGAGACGTGGGGTACTGTGTTTGAAGTGGTGAAGCGGGGGCTGGACCAGATTAAAGATAAATTTGAAACGGAAGATAGCTGGAAACAGCATCAGCAGGTTGAGAAAGTAATCTCTCAACTGGGGCTGGACGACGAGCGAGTTTTTAACACCCTCTCCGCTGGTCAGAAGCGCCAGGTATTACTGGCCAAAGCGCTGGTCGTCGAGCCGGATATCCTTTTGCTCGACGAACCCACTAACCATATGGATATTGATTCTATCAAACGGTTGGAAGAGATGCTGTTGCGCTTTACGGGCGCTGTGGTATTTGTCACCCATGACCGCACGTTCTTGCAGAGAATCGCTACCCGCATCGTGGAAATAGACCGCGGGAAGATCTTTGATCAGTCGTGTGATTACGAGACTTTTCTAGAGCGCCGGGCGGCTGCACGGGAGGACGAGGAGACCCGGAATACGCTGTTTGATAAAAAATTGGAGAAAGAAGAACAATGGGTTCGAACCGGCATAAAAGCGCGTCGCACTCGAAATGAGGGCAGGGTCAGAGAATTGCAAAAGATGCGGGAGATACGCTGGGACAGAAGGGAACGCCCGGGAATGGTAAGAATGAAAGCCCAGGAAGCCGAGCGCTCCGGCAGGCTGGTAGTCAAGGCTGATAATGTCAGTTTTAGTTATGACGATACCCTTGTAGTTGTAGATTTTTCCGCTACCATCAGGAAGGGCGATAGGGTTGGGATACTGGGGCCGAACGGTAGCGGCAAGACAACCCTTTTGCGGATACTTCTGGGGGAGCTTCAGCCAGCTTCCGGAAGCATCTATCTGGGAACTAATCTTCAGATAAGTTACTTCGACCAGTTGCGTGAGCAACTGGTCGAGAATAAAACCGTTCAGGAAAATGTGGCGGAGGACAACAACACCGTCACCATCAACGGAAAAGAGCGGCATATCATCGGGTATCTGCAAGATTTCCTCTTTTCTCCGGACCAGGCACTCTCTTACGTTTCGTTCCTTTCCGGCGGAGAGCGTAACCGCCTTTTATTAGCTCGGCTATTTGCACGGCCTTCCAATCTGCTGGTGCTGGATGAGCCCACAAACGATCTTGATTTGGAAACGCTGGAAATTCTGGAAGACTACCTGATGAATTACAAAGGGACGATACTTTTGGTCAGTCACGATAGGGCTTTTATCAACAACATCGTCACCAGTACACTGGTCTCCGAAGGCGATGGCGCGGTTAAGGAATATATCGGCGGTTATGATGACTGGCTGCGTCAGCGCCCGGCGAAAGCTAAACCGATCAAAGCAGAGACGGTAGAAAAAGCTATTTTTCAGGTACAGGCTCCCAAACCGAAAGCTAAATTAGGATTCCGGCAGCAAAAGGAACTGGAATCGCTCCCGCAAAATATTCAGGCGCTGGAAACAGAGCGAGAGGAATTATATCGAGCTATGGGCGATCCGGGCCTCTACAAAAAGGATAAATATGAGATAATAACTAAGAAGGAACGGCTTGAAACAGTAAAAAAGTTACTGGTCGATTCATATACTCGTTGGGAAGAACTCGAACAATTTAAAAGCAAACCGTGAACACAATATCAGCAGACCGGGGAAAGCTGGACGATCTGCATATTAGCAAGGGCTCTATAGCATGGGAACCCCTAATCGGGAAAGAGCCTACCTACTTTCTAAGATAACCTCAGGCAGCATTGCACGATCCGTCGTTAAGTTATATTCCAGGGCGAACCTATATTTACGAGGTCTTTTTATCAGAAGCTGATTTGCTTTGATAACCACTGCAAAGCTGTAGAAGCAGTTATTAAACAATTTAAAGGACTATTCCAGGGGCTAAATAGCTCTATTAAGGCTACAGGGCTTTTGGGTAGGCTAGCTATTGTACTTATTGTAATCTGGCTTTAGTTATTGTGCAATCCCTGACGGGTAAAGGATTATTATTACTTAATGATCTAAAATGGCTACTTCTCCATTCATGAAGTAGTTTACATAAACAGTAAGACATGGGTTGATACTGGTATGCAATAAGTATAAAAAAGTATATAATTGAAAGGGCAATAAAATAGAAAATCAGAATAATATAGGTAGTATACTCAACGACGGAAGATAAATTATGGGATTGAGAATCGGGTAATGCGTTTTGATAGTGTCAACCAGACCGACCACCTCGGGTCGGTAAGCATCTATAATGTACGGCGGGCTATCGAGCTTGATTCAGGCTCGGTCATAACCAACCTGGACAAAGATGAAGCCGGAGTGCAGCGTGTCAGCCGCGAGGCGATAGCCGAAGTAGAGCAGAAAATGGCTATCGTCCTGTCGATAAAAAACGAAGACCTCAAGGTTTTCGAAGGCGTCTTGGGCGGCATCCCTCACGACTGCTTGATGATAGTCATTTCCAATAGTAGTGTTGAAGGGGTTGATATATTCAAGAGCGAAAGGGATATCATCAGCCGTTTCTGCAATACTACCAAGCGTCGGGCTCTTATTGTCCACCAGAAGGACGAAGCCCTGGCTCAAGCCTTCCTGTCAGCCGGTTACCCCGACATCATCGGTGATGATAACCTCATCCGCGATGGCAAAAGCGAGGGGATGATGATCGGCATTATCCTGGCGGCGCTGATGGGCAAGGACTATATCGGTTTCATCGATACTGATAATTACCTCCCCGGCGCCGTACTGGAATATGTTAGGCACTATGCCACCGGATTCAGCCTGGCCAAATCACCGTATGCTATGGTTCGGATACTGTGGCACTATAAGCCGAAGTTTACGGGGGAGTTTTATTTCAAGAAGTGGGGGCGCGTTTCGGAGACAAGTAACCGGTTTCTGAATGCGCTACTTTCTACAAAGGGCCAGTTCGAGACTGAGATTATCAAAACAGCTAACGCCGGCGAGCATGCCATGAGCCTGGAACTGGCGATGAGGCTTACCTATGGCTCGGGCTATGCCGTGGAAACCCAGGAGCTTATCTCTATAATGGAGAAATTCGGCGGGATACTGCCGGCCAGTGACGAGCAGGTTACCGAAAAGGGCGTGGAAATCGTCCAGACCGAGACGATAAATCCTCACCTCCATGCCGAAAAGGGTGACGAGCATCTCCTGCAGGAGATGCTTATGCCCAGCCTTTCGGTAATCTACCACAGCCCACTATGCGAGGACTCGACAAGAGAGAGCATAAAGGAACAACTGGTAGGGACGGGGTGCCTGGATGAGGGAGAGCCGGTACCGCAGGTACGGCTTATTTCGCCACCCCAGAATGTCAATCTACCCGTCTTTGCCGAGACCATAGAAGGTGAGATGGCACGCTATTCGGTGCCGGAGAAAGCCGTGTTAAACATAGCCGGCGTCAGGAAGAAGAAGGCAAAAGTGGCTAAAAAGGTGGTGATTACCGACCTGGACGGTACGCTGCTTCAATCTTTGACCTATTCTTACACGGCGGCGCTGGATGCCGTGAGAAATCTCCAGGGGCAGGAAATCCCTATCGTCTTCTGCTCAGCGAAGACGAAGCAGGAACAACAGGTCTATCGCGAAGAACTTGGTATTGAGGCGCCATTTATAATAGAGAATGGCGGTGCCATCTATATACAGAAGGACTACTTCCGCCTGCCGTTCTCCTACGATAAAGCCTCAGAAGATTTCCTGGTTATCGAGTTCGGCATGCCCTACAGCGAGTTGCGGCATAGGTTGAGCCTGGCAATGGATGCCGCCTGCCGTCAGATTGAGGAAAATCCAAAGCTGGGTGGCATATCCATTAGTAGCTTTGGCGATATGAGCAAAGAGGACATCGCCAAAGAAACCGGCCTTAGTCTGAAGATGGCATCGTTCGCCAAGCAGCGGGAGTATAGCGAAACACTCAAGATTGGCGGCGGACAGAAAGCGGTGGAGGCGGTGTGCCAGGAAATCGGCAATGTGGGATTACTCTGCATCCCCGGCGTAAAGTTCTACGAGGTAACGGGTGGCAATGACAAGGGCAAGGCGGTAAAGGTTCTCCTTGAGATATTTAAGCTTAACTATGGTGATATCACCTCCTATGGCATCGGTGATGGCGCTGACGACCTGTCGCTACTGGCTAGTGTTGACCACCCGATGCTCGTCCAGGGTGCAGACAAACGCTGGCAGAGGTTGAATGTCAGGAACCTTAAGCGGGTGAAAGGGATAAGCACTGAAGGGTGGAGCAAGGCTATAGAGATAGCGATCGGTGGTATCTGATATACATCTGGAGCCTGCGCGTTATAGACATCAGGTTATGCTATCAGGTATAAGATAACATCACCGACATTGGTCCCGGTATCGCCGGTGATTATCAACGAGTTGCCGATTCTGTCCAGCAAGGTATTGCTATCAAAGCTTTCAATGCAGGCTTTCACATCTATCCCCCTGGCTTGGGCGATGCCAGGCGAGTCCTGGTCGACTACGGCGCCGGCGACATCGGGTAAGAAGTCCGAGCCATCGGTGCCGACGCTGGCGACCAGCCACTGGCCGGGGTACGGTGCCATAGCCAGCATCGATACCACCGCATAGTGCTGGTTTCTGCCTCCTTTGCCCGCCCGGGCTGGCAGTTTAACGGTTGTTTCACCGCCGATTAGAAGAGCATTATATCCGGCATATTTATCATCAAGCACTTCTTTTGCTCTCAAGCGGGCAATCGCGGCGGCATCGCCCTTTTGACGGGCGGATATGACATACGGCTTGAGCCCCATCTCCCTGGCTTTATCTGCCATCGCTTCCAGAGCCAGGCCGTTATCGCCGATTATATAGTTATGGCAGTTGTTCAGTGTCTTGAGGGTCTCGGCTACCTCACCACGACTACCCTTGGCCAGAAAATCGGTTGCACTCCTCGGCGCCTTGGTTAGAAGACCGTATCGCTTCAGAACATTACAGGCATCGGAGAAAGTTGACCGGTCGGGGAAAGTAGGCCCGGAGGCTATAGTCGCCAGGTCGTTGCCGATGACGTCGGATAATATCAGGGAAATAACCGTTGCCGGAGAATAGAAACTGCCCAACCGCCCGCCCTTGATTTGAGACAGGTGCTTTCTTACGGTATTAATCTCGTCTATTTCCGCCCCGGAGCCCAGTAGTAGTTCTGTGATTTTCTGCTTATCCCGCAGGATTACTCCGGCAACGGGGCATGGCATGAGAGCGGAACCCCCGCCCGAAATCAGACATATAACGAGGTCATCTTCGCCTATCAAATATCGGCGTTTCAGAGCCAGCATTTCTTTAACACCGACGATACCCCTCTGGTCCGGCAGGGGATGACCGGCGGTTACGGTCTTGATTTTATGTGTCTTAACCGATCCGCCCTTGCAGTTAACCACGCCGTCAACTATGTTTTCGGCGCCGATTATAGCCTCTAGAGCTTTTGCCATAAGGCCCGCCGCCTTGCCGCCCCCGATGACGAATATCCGCCCGGTAGCTATAGCCAGAGTATCGTTTTTTATCTTGATGGTTCGTCTGGCGGTATCGTAGCTAACTGCCGAGCTCATAATATTCGACGGGAGAACCCGGTTGATGCCGGCTTCAATAATCTGTAGAGCCCTTTCTCTTAACTGGCTCGTAGCCAGGTCACGGCGATTTTTAATAATCATCGTTTTGCCTTAATCCGCCCCAAAGACCGGGCCGACCTTCAACAAGAGGTATCGCAGATGACGGGAAATATCTCACTAACGGGATGGTCATATCGGTGAATTGTTTTTCGTCGGAGAAGCATCCTTTGCGTCAATGTAGTAACGGGCGACAAAGTATAAAACGATGCTACAGGCCGCTTTCAACCAGATATTGCCTGGGAACAAGGCTATGAATACTATCAGGCTTATCAGTAAGTATATCGGGATTATAAGGCGCAGTCCCCTCTTTAGAATGCCGTGTTTCAGGTTTATACTGGATAAACGGGTAATACCCAGGGAAATACCAATGCAGATTGCCCCTATTGTAGGATAGAAGTAAAAGATATAGCTTATCCTGTCGGTGATAAGGCTGGCTGGAATCCAGATCAGGTATGTGCCGGCGAACCAGCAGATAACAAAGATAGCAGTACTGCTTCGTTTTATTGCTTTATAGAGCATAAATAGCATAGATGGGATTATAAGTGCCCAAACGGAGGGGCTTATCATCAAATAGGACAGAACATACCACTCGCGTTTGATAGTGTCGTACGAAAGATTGTGCATACTGTCGAGGCGTATTAACCATTCCCAGGGACGGGTAGGCAGTGTGCCGACGGGAAACTGAGCATATTTGGCAAAGGTGGCATCCCTTGTATATTCGAGTATTACCTTGATTCGCTCAAATGGGTTTACTAATTTATGCCAGACAGCAAGGTCAAGCAAGGGCATTAGCAATAAAAACGACGCCGCTGAAACCGAGACGATGGTGAAAATCTGCCGTTTGTTATTGCGATTGGTGAGAAGCCAGTGTAATAGTATGACCAGAAGGACCAAAAAACCAATCAATTTGGCTAGAGCGGCTAATCCGATAAACAGTCCGGCTCTTACATGCCAGCCTTTGAGGTAAGTCCAGAACGAAGCCAGCATAAATGTCAGGCTGAAAACATCAAGCATGGCGATACCTGCCAGGATAAAGCTCATGCTTTCAATAGAGAATAGAAAGGTAGCCAGGAAAGAGGTATTCCGGGACATCTTTAGCTGTCGGCAGATAAGGTAGAAAAGAACGATGGAAACTGCTCCGAAGATTACTGAGAAGAACCGCCATCCCAGAGGGCCATCACCGAATAACGAGATGCCGGATACTATTAGAAGCTGCCCCAGGGGCGGATGCTCGATAATATCGGTTCCGGTTCCCTGAATAATTGACTGAGCCGCGGGAACATAGTAGGACTCATCAAATATCAGGGCGTTGGGGTGTAAAATAGTACTGAAATGTATAATCAGCACAATCAATACCAGGAGGCACAAGGGGGTGTATTCCCACCTCGCTAGTTTGGGTAATAGTAGACGGAATTTATCCATATCTTCCGGCTTCTTCCCAGGATTTATTTTTAGCAGTATAGCACACGGCCCAGCTGTGGGATAATAACAGCTACGATTGGGGCTTGCCCTGAGTTGAAAAGAAACGGTTTTCAAACTAAAATTAAGCTGCAACTGTGGACAAGCAAACCCGGGTGTTGTTACAGAACATAATGATGAAATGATATGGATAAAGAGACAAAGAAATCGCCTTTAATATCCCTGGAGCATATTAGCAAGAGCTTTGCCGAGGGCAATGTGATATATCAAGTGCTCAAGTCCGTTAATGCCGAAATTTCGGAGGGCGAGTGTATCGCTCTACTGGGGCGGAGCGGCTCGGGCAAATCCACCCTATTGAATCTCATCAGCGGCATAGATAAGCCGGATAGCGGCCGAATCGTTATTGGCGGTGTTGACATAACTGCCCTGAGTGAGCACAGAAGAACGCTTTTCCGCCGTAAGAATATCGGCTTCGTATACCAGTTCTTCAACCTCATTCCCACCCTGACCGTTCTGGAGAATGTCCTGCTGCCGCTGGAGCTTAATGGCAAGAATGACAGGTCACGGGCGCTGGAGCTACTGGACGAGGTCAGCCTTCTGGATAGAAAAGGGGACTACCCCGACCGATTGTCCGGTGGCGAACAACAGCGTGTCGCCATAATCCGTGCCCTGGTGCACGACCCTATTATTATCCTGGCAGATGAGCCGACCGGCAACATAGACAAAGAGACCGGGCATAATATTCTGGATATAATGGAAAAGTTCATACGCAAGAGGGGCAAAAACCTGATTCTGGTTACCCACAGCAAAGAGGTGGCCAAGTTCGCCGACCGGATGTTGCTTCTGGAGGAAGGCGTACTTAAGAAGCAAAGCAGAGAAATTGTATGGTAACACCGGTACTTTCTCGCTCTATTTGGAGATATTTCTTTAAGCATCCCTGGGTAATTCTGCTCTCCATATTAGGGGTAGCCATCGGAGTTGCCGTCGTCGTATCGGTGGATATAGCCAACACGAGCTCCCAGCGAGCCTTTGAGCTCTCTCTGGAAAGTATAACCGGCAGGGCGACGCACCAGATTGTCGGCAGTCCACTCGGCCTGGATGAAGATGTATATGTAGAGCTAAAGCTGGAGTTCGGGGAGGTGGCCAGTTCCCCGGTGGTGGAGGGATATGTGGTGGTGGAAGGGGAGACCCTGCAAATGCTGGGGCTGGACTTCTTCTCCGATACATATTTTGGCGAGCAGTTATCCGGCATCAGAAACGAGGCTATGCTGAGCCTTCTTCTGGAGCCGGATACTGTCTTAATCGCCCGGAAAACGGGAGACCGTATGGGGATTTCCCCCGGTGATACTATCAGCATTTCAGTCGGCGGAGATGAAAAAGAGGTCCGGGTGGTCGGTTTCATGGGCCAGGCGGAAGACTCCACCCTGGAAGGCATAGTTGCCGCTGATATCTCCACGGCGCAGGAAATTCTGGGCAAGACGGGATACATAGACAGGATTAGCCTGATTCTGCCCGAAGACGGGGCGCTTCTAGCCTCTATTGAAGAGTGGTTGCCGGAGGGGGCGACTATTATCTCGGCTGCCGCCAGAAACGAGTCCACTCTCAAGATGACCAGTGCCTTTAGCGTCAACCTGACGGCAATGAGCCTGCTGGCGCTTCTGGTGGGCATGTTTCTGATATACAACACGATGACCTTCTCGGTGCTGCAGCGGAGAGGTCTTATCGGTTCACTCCGCGTACTGGGGGCAACAAGAAGAGAAATCTTTACCGAAGTCCTCATGGAAGCCGGGGTAATCGGCTTTATCGGGACGTCACTGGGGATATTGCTGGGTATTTTGATGGGGCAGGGGATGGTCAAGCTGGTTTTGCGGACGGTGAATGATCTCTATTTTGTGCTGACGGTAAGTTCTTTCCTTGTTTCCGGGGGGATAATTATAAAAGGCATGCTGCTGGGGGTTGTCACATCAATAATCGCCGCGTTTATTCCCGCACTAGAGGCGGCTTCTTCCCCGCCGCAAGTAGTCAGGTTCCGTTCTATAATGGAGAGCATGGCACACCGCCTGCTTCCGCATATTTCACTGTTTGGAGTTCTGCTGATGGCGGCGTCAGCCGCTATACTGCTCCTCTCTGGTGACAGCCTGCTGGCTGGCTTTGTCTCGCTTTTTATGCTGGTTATAGGCTTTGCTATGTGTGTGCCCGTTATGGTGGAGCTTATATCGAGAGCGGCTGGCTTGCTGATGGGTAAAAGAACCGGCATACTCAGCAAGATGGCGGCTACAGGGATATCGGGCTCAATCAGCCGCACGGGGACGGCGATAGCCGCTATGGTGGTTGCGATATCGGTGGTTGTCGGCATGGGTATAATGATAAACAGCTTTCGCGGCACCGTTGACCAGTGGTTGGGGCAGGCGTTGCAGGGGGATGTATATGTTACCACTACTAGTGATGTTTCCAAGCGCTCGGAAAACCCGTTGCCGGAGGATATAGTTATAAGTGTAATGGCTATGGATGGCATAGAAGCCATAAAGACAATGAAAACGGTATATGTTGAGACCGCTACCGGAGTGGTGGAAGTCCATGCCATTAACCCGATAGCACAGAGCCGCCAGGAGTATAAACTTAAAGCAGGCGACGCATCGCAAGCCTGGAACAGCTTTGAAAAGGGGGAATCTATTTTTCTATCCGAGCCCTACGCCTATAAAAACGACATCTCGCTGGGAGATAGCGTCTCTTTTATTACCGAGGAAGGCATACAGCAATTTGTGGTAAGCGGTATCTTCTTTGACTACAGCTCGGACCAGGGGATAGTGCTTATGCCGCAGGTTAGCTATACTGAATACTGGCATGACAATGCTATTTCTTCTATGAGCCTGTATCTGGAAGACAAGGCGGATAAAGAGGATATAATGGCTGCCATCAGGGCCTAGGTTGACGGGGCGCCCGGTGTGTTGGTGAGGGATAATATGGATATCCGCCAGTCAGGGCTTAATGTCTTTGACCAGACCTTCCTGATAACGAGGGTGCTGGAGTTTCTGGCGATAATCGTAGCCTTTATCGGTATCCTGAGCACGCTTATGGCTTACCAACTGGAGAAGGTGAAGGAAATCGGCATATTGAGGGCGACGGGTGTTACCCCGCGCCAGGTATGGGGGATAATAAGCTTGCAGACCGGGTTCATGGGGGCTATATCAGGGTTGCTGGCGATACCACTGGGCATAGTGATGGCGGTTATTCTTATATTTGTGATAAATATACGCTCCTTTGGCTGGAGCATGCAGATGACGGTTTCATTGAGTTCTATACTGGAAGCCCTGGCTATATCCATCGGGGCGGCGCTTCTAGCCAGCATATATCCAGCCTGGAGAATGTCCCGTATATCGCCGGCAGAGGCATTGAGGGAGGAATAGGATGACGAAGAGCGTAGTAATAATGATAACGTGCTGTGTGGCTGCACTATTGGTGATTGCCATAGTTGTCAGTGCTATTAATAGCAGTGTGTCTAATGGTGAGTCAAAGGAAGAGAAAATAGATATAATCGCTGCTTTGAGCGGTGATGCCACCGAAGGCTATAGCATAGCCGGTGAGCCGATTGAGTTTGTCTTCCCTGATGACCACGGCGCCCACGAGAGTTTCAGGAATGAGTGGTGGTACTTCACCGGCAACCTCTACGACCAGAATGGCAGGAGATTCGGTTACCAGCTGACATTCTTCCGCATCGCCATAAGCCCCTTTGACATAGAGCGGGAATCGGAATGGGCTACCAACCAGCTCTATATGGCGCATTTTACCATCTCCGATGCAGAGAACGGGGAGTTTTACTGCTTTGAAAAGCTCAACCGGGGTGCAAAGGGTATTGCCGGTTTTCAGGATGAAGGCTTCGGGCTAAACGTTGAGGACTGGTCTATTACCGGTGTAGGCGATGGAGACTTTCCGTGGCAGTTATATGCAGTAAAAGATGACATAACATTATCTATTGAGGTAAATCCGCTGAAGGATATCGTCTTGCAGGGTGAGGATGGCTTGAGCCGCAAGAGCCTGGAAGAGGGCAACGCCTCTTATTACTACTCCATCACCCGGCTGGAGACCGAAGGGTATATAGAGATAGAAGGCGAAAAGTATAACGTTAACGGCAACTCCTGGTTGGACAGGGAATGGAGCACCAGCGCCCTCAGCCAGGAGCAGGGAGGTTGGGACTGGTTTTCCATGCAACTGGAAGACGGCACGGATATCGTCTACTTCCAGTTAAGGTATAAGGATGGCAGCACCTATCCCTACAATGAAGGGTTGATTGTCGATGCCGA
>DAOUSH010000011.1 GCA_030627335.1 Dehalococcoidia bacterium
GAAGTAGCTTCTGTTCATCCTTTATTTCATAGCCCGGGGCTTCGCCCTTGGCAGTGGCAATGAAGAGCTCGGCTACGGCACGGCCATGGTCGGAGTGGGCTGCAGCTCCACCGGCTATCATACGGATAAAATTGCGGGCGGCGATGGTTTCGGCAGTGGCACCGCAGATTCCCCTGCGCTTCTTCTTTTCTTCTGGGGTTTCTTCTTTGCCCTTGGGCAACGGCACCCGGCAGGGGCCCATACCGCAATTACTGCAACAGCTACCCACCGAGCCGATAGGGCACGGCTTCATTGCCTCCGCCCTGTCAAAAGACAGGTTAACCCCATCGCTACATGCTTTGTCAATCATTTGCAGGCTGGCCGGATCAATACTCTTCTTCTTTCCATCTTCTGCCATCTTACACAACTCCCATAACTTATTTATTTTTTGTTTCAACCGGGACTTTTAACTGGTCTACTGAATCCTTACAGGTTGTATAATCCTTTTGTTGGCAGTCTTGACACAATCCGTGAAACTCCAGACAATGATAAAACACCTCAAAGCCGGTTTTTTGTGCTGCTCTCCTGTCTATTTCCAGGTTGACCTTCTCATCTATATCAAAGATGTTATCGCACTTCAGGCATCGGAAGTGGTAATGCTTTTCGATATTGCTATCATACCGGCTCGGATTGCTGGCAAAATCTATCTCCAGTATCTCGCCTTTGCGAGCCAGTATTTTGAGGTCACGGTAGACGGTACCCAGACTGATATTCGGTATCGCCTCCTTAACTTGCTCATATATCCAGCTGGTAGTAGGATGGCTATAGGTGCTATTTAGGACCTTCAGTATCGCTTCTTTTTGTTTGGTTTTTCTGGTAACAGCCATAGATTGTAAGCCTGTTCTAATCTTAACGATAATGGTTACTAATTATAAACAAAACCTCACCATCTTGTCAAGTAAAAATAATGAGGTGGGGGGGGGTGTTGGATTGTCGTCAAGCGGTCAACTCGGCAATCATCTCCCGAACCAGTTTTATTGCCTCGGGGTGTCTCATTACCATAATATCGCCACCTGCTAGAAGTAGGGTTATAGCCGATATTGCCTCCATCAGGATACCACGCTTTTTGATATCGCCCAGCGTGGGCTCTTCTTCGGTTGGTATCTTTACCTCCTTGGTCTTCCAGGACTCCCTGGCTATATTGCATATTATAGGCATTTGAAGCTTATCGTCCTGCTGGGTAAGAGCTGCAATCCTTATCCTTTCCATCACCGAATAGCAATACTCAATCCCGTAGCCTATACTGCTGACGGTGGGGTCCATTATAATCTTTTCTTCGGGAACGCCCAGATTGTCCAGCAGGATATTAAGCTGTTTGGCCAGGTTTATATCTATCGGCGTTGAGGCAATTACGGTGTGCTTATAGCCGATTGCCGAAGCAGCTATCTTCTTGTAGTCCCCCTCTTCCAGAGGTCCTACTATCAGGCTTTTGCCCTGGCAGACTTCACACACCTTCTTGAGGACTTCTGTATCTTTATCATGATTGGCTGTTCCCCAGACGATCAGGGGGATATCTATAGCATCGGCTACCTTTTTAACGGTTTCGGCGGCTTCATCGGCACCGCGGTCCAGACCGTTGGGGTCGGTGCTGAGTAGCTGAAGGCATATCATCTCGGCACCGTAATCGTTGATGCACTTCTTTGCCCAGGAAACCGGGTCATCGGTTACTCCGACGAAAGGCTCCAGGGCTGCCTCGGGCCAGTCATCTGGCGGTGAATCATACACCTCCATGGCTATACTAGGCAGATTGGGCATCTTCCCTTCAAAAATATGGAAGGGATAGGATGTTTCACCGCCGATGGTCACTGCCTTATCATCCTTACCCAGTGTTATTTCCCTTATATTACCGCTGTAGGATATCTTTGTCGCCTCTAAATCCATTCTTCACCTATCTTTCTCAGGCAGGTTTATTTCTCTTTTCACTGCCAAACCATTCTTTGCCGTACCAGTATCTCTCGCCGGATTCGAGATACTTCAATTGTTCCTCTCTGTTCCTGAGCTTATACCGCCACCTTCCGGCGTCTTCACCCTCAGGTTTGCCTTCTTCATATGTCGCCCCGAGCACATCTACCTCGCCCCGACCTGGAGCATCCTTTTTATCGATTTCGTATTCCAATTGCTTCCTCCTGTATTATACTAATCCGGCAGCCAACTTGGTAGCCTTTACCGTGTTCGACATAAGCATAACTATAGTCATAGGCCCCACCCCGCCAGGCACCGGCGTAATTGCCTTTGCCTTCTCTTTGATGGCTTCAAAATCGACGTCGCCGCAAAGGATAGACTTGCCCTCATCGGTCTTGCCGATACGGTTTACACCGACATCTATAACTACCACTCCATCCTTGACCATATCGGCGGTAATAGCCTTGGGCTTGCCCAGAGCAACGATAAGTATATCTGCCCTCCTGGTATGAGAGGCCATATCACGGGTTCCGGTGTGGCAGAGGGTAACGGTAGCGTTGGCGCCCTCTTTCTTCTGCAAAAGTATATTGGCGATTGGTTTACCGACTATATTGCTCCGTCCAACGACAACGACATCGGCGCCGTCTGTCTTCACCCCGGAGCGGATTAGAAGCTCCTGTATACCATGCGGGGTGCAGGGCAGGTAGTCCGGTTCGCCAATCATCAGCTTACCCATGTTTACCGGGTGGAAACCGTCGACATCCTTCTTGGGGTCTATAGCCATAAGGACATTATTTTCATTGATATGTTTGGGCAGTGGCAGTTGCACCAGAATGCCGTTAATCTTGGGGTCTTTATTAAGGCGATCTATGATAGACAAAAGCGTTTGCTCGTCGGTGGTATCCGGCAGGTCATACCTCTCGGAATAGATACCCAGAGACTGGCATGTCTTTGATTTGGAGCCGACATATACCTGCGACGCCGGGTCTTCACCCACCAGAACGGTAGCCAGCCCCGGCACTATATTGTGCTTCTCCTTTAGTTCGGCTATCTCCTGTTCAAGTTCCTCGCGAATCTGTTTGGCAATATCTTTACCGCTTATAATCTGTGCTGTCATATTGTCTCCTTTTCCGGATTTATCGTATTCAATCCCTGCCAAGTATAGAGTTCATCATCTTTTCAACCGCAATGACAGCTACCGACGTATCGGGCAGGTCTAACAGAGACTTCTTCTCAAGGTCAAATCTGGAGACCTCGTCGTCTATTGGTATAGTAGCTATCGGTTCAACGCCGAGCTGGTCGAGCTCATGTTTGATGTGGCTGTCAAGCTCTCCGGGTACGCGGTTGATTACTACCGAATGCCGTTTGACATCCAGCTTTAATTCCTTTAATAGCTCCAGTATACGGCCTACGGTACGTACACCCTTTACCGAATGGTCGGATATGATGAATAGCTCGTCTATGTTCTCCGTGGTGCGGCGGCTGAGGTGCTCCATACCGGCTTCATTGTCCATAATCAGGCAGGCATAATTGCCCTTTAGCTCATCGATAAACTTCTTCAGCACTGTATTGGGGTAACAGTAGCAGCCAGTGCCCTCACCCCGACCCATCGAAATAAGGTCCAGGCCCTCGCTCTCAACGATGGTCTCGTTAAGTTTAAGCTCCAGATAAGCCCCCTTGGTAAGCCCGCTGGGTATGCTTATCTTGTCATCGTTGAAGGTGGCAATTACCGAGCCGATGGTATCTTCCAGAACCAGCCCCAGGCTCTCACCCAGATTGGCGTTGCCATCAGCGTCTACCGCCAGCACGGGTACCAGCCCTTTCTTCTTCATGTAGCGAATAATAAGGCTGGCTATCGATGTCTTGCCGCTGCCGCCTTTACCGGCGACAGCAATAGAAATGGTCAATTTATCCTCCCTTTCTCTATCCTTACCGATGGAAATATTTCGGTGTTGGTGTGCGGTAAGAACAGAGATGCCATATAGTTATCCATAAAATCAGCATTCTCCGAAAGCTCGATATTTGTCATCATACCGGCAATCTTCTGTCCGTCTCGGAGCAGGTCATCGGAAAAGGAGGTCAGTCTGGCGCCCAGCAGGGAACCGTTGCCGATGAAGACGAACCTGTCCCGGGGCAGGTCTGGCAGAAGCCCGATGGTGATGGCGTTTTCAATGTTTATATTGCAGCCGAAGGTACCGGCAATAATCACCTGCTCCATGTCGGAACAACTGGTGCCCACGCTTTTTACCAGCGTCTGGCAACCGGCATACATTGCCGCCTTTGAGCGAATCAGATTATCGATATCGACCTCGGTGATGACGATATCCTTCTCAATCTGTGTTTCCGCCGCCCAGGCGAGAACATATTCGTAGACGTCATCACCCTTTCTCAGCCTTTTAGTAGACAGGTTTGTGTTGAACTTGCCGTTCTGGGTGATAACCCCGGATTTGAGCAGGGCAGCGACAATATTTATAAGCCCGGAGCCGCATATTCCCTTTGGCTTTTCACCATTGATGATGTTGATTACCGGCTCAAAATCCTGGTGGTTTATATCGAAACCCTCAATGGCACCGGAGGTGGCTATCATGCCATGTTTGATGCCGCCACCCTCGAAGGTGGGGCCGGCCGAGCAGGCAGCGGTTACCATCCAGTCCGAGTTGCCGATTACCATCTCGCCGTTGGTGCCGATGTCGATATAAAGTGTTACCGTTTTCCTCTGGTATATGCCTGTGCCGAGGATACCGGCAACGATATCCCCACCGACATAGCTGGCGACCAGTGGCAGGGCGTAGAGGTTTACATAATCTCTAAGCTTAATGCCGAGGCTGCTCGCCTTTACCAGTGGGACGTTATTAACGGTCAGCACATAGGGAGAAAGCCTCAGGTATTTAGGGTCAAGCCCCAGCAATAGCTGCACCATAACCGAGTTGGCGGCAACAACCATATGGGATATATCCTCAATACCAACCTTTGCCTGTTCAACCATTCCCGCAATCATCCCGTTAATGGTATCTGTAACCGCCCGTTGCAGCTTTTTAAGTCCACCCGCTTTCTGAGACTGGACTATACGGCTGATGACATCCTCGCCGTAGCTTATCTGTTTATTGTATTCTATGATTTGGGCGAGAACCTTGCCCCGGTTCAGGTCAAGCAGCTGCCCGCGCACGGCGGTAGTGCCGATATCGAAAGCCAACGAGTAGTGCCTGGCTCTGGTATCTCCGGGTTCGACATTGATTATCTTCACCCCTGAAGTGTTATCCGGCAGGGTGGTAACGGTAACCTGCCAATCGCCATCACGCAATATCTGGGACAGGTTTGACATAACTTCATAGTCCACCGATAAATCATCAAGGCTGTGTTGCTGCCTCAAACCCATCAACATACGGGTCAGGTCGTCGGTGTTGTCTTCCAGCATTGGCCCCGGCAATTCAACAAAGTATTTTTTCGCCGGTGGACTGAACTTCCAGCCATCAGCCAGAGGCATCGGCGCCTGAGATGATATCTCTTTATTCTCACGGGAGAGAACCGCCTTCTCCATCCTTGACTCCGGAAGAATATCGACAATCAGGTCGGATGCTATCCTGCACTGGCATGCCTGGCGGATTCCACTTTCATATTCTTTATCGGTTATACGGCTTGTCCTGGTGCTTTCCACCTCGCCCTTTTTAATTAAGACCTTGCAGGTGCCGCAAACACCGGCCCCACCGCAGGAGGCGTTGATATGTACCCCGGCGGCGATGGCTGTTTCCATCAGGTTAGCCCCCGGCCCGGCAGTAGTATCAACATTGTCTGGGTCGAAATGGACATTCGATTTTTGCGGCGAATCCTTCGCTATAATCTTTCTCCCTTGGCTTTTTAGAACAAGCCTTTAACCTTGCCTGTTTCTACATCTACATCTATTCTTCTGAAAGCCGGGTCAGACGATGTTCCCGGCATCAGCTTGATAGCGCCAGCCACCGGCACGATAAATCCGGCGCCGGCATAGGTCATAATATCCCTGATGGGCAGTGTCCAGCCTTTGGGTCGACCTTTCAGATTGGGGTCATGGGTCAGGCTGAGGTGGGTTTTTACCATACAGGTAGCCATATTCTTCATATTGGGGTCTTTTTCCATCCGCTCTGCCTTAGCCTGAGCCTCAGCAGAATAGCTGACGCCATCGGCTCCATAGACCTCTCTGGCAATGGTTTCAATCCTCTGGCGTATCGGGACACTATCTTCATATAATAGCTTGAAGCCTACCTTATCTTCACAGGCATCGATAACGGCATCGGCAAGCTCCAGAGCGCCGGCACCGCCCTTGAGCCAGTGCTCGGATACGGCGACCCTGGCACCAGCCTGCTCGGCGAGTCTTCTCACCACGGCAATCTCGTTTTTGGTATCGGTGTGGAAGCTGTTGATACACACCACCGGATTGATACCGGACTTTTTCACCGTTTCTATATGGGCAACAAGATTGGCGCACCCCTTTTCCACCAGCCCGACATTCTCATCCGTGTAGGAAGCGTCCAGTGGTTTGCCGGGGACTACTTTAGGGCCGCCGCCGTGCATCTTGAGCGCCCGAACGGTGGCAACGATGACGGCACAGTTCGGCGTCAGGCCGCTCAGGCGGCACTTGATATTCCAGAACTTCTCAAAGCCGATATCGGCGCCAAAGCCACTCTCGGTAACATGATAGTCAGATAGCTTTAATGCCACCTGGTCGGCGACGATGGATGATTGCCCGACAGCAATATTGGCAAATGGCCCGGCATGCACTAGCACCGGCTGTCCTTCTAAAGTCTGAAGCAGGTTGGGATTAGCCGCCTTTACCATCCAGGCAGTCATAGCGCCGTCTACTTCCAGATCCTTGGTGGTTACCGGTTTACCCTGCTTATCATAGGCAACGACGATTTTAGACATCCTTTCGCGTAGATCCCTGAGACTGGTAAATACCGAGAGGATAGCCATAACCTCCGAGCTTACCGATATGGCAAAGCCGGAGTGCATCATAAAGCCGTCCATCTTGCCGCCGATACCGATGACGATATCCCGTAACGCATGGGCGCAGAAGTCCATAATCCACTTCATCTCCACGTTTCGCGGGTCAATATCTAGACGCTTGAGATTTCTTTTAGCCAGGAACTCGTCACTGTTATTAAACTCGTGCTGCAGGCGAGAGGTTACCGCTACCATCGCCAGGTTATGGGCATTGGTGACGTTATCTATATCGCCGGTAAGCCCCAGAGAAAACGGGGTCAGGGGTATGCACTGGGAAAGACCGCCGCCGGCGGCACTGCCCTTGATATTGAAGGTAGGCCCGCCCGATGGCTGGCGGATGGCACCGGATACATTTTTGCCCCTCTTTGCCAGACCCGGCACCAGTCCCATAGTAGTGGTACTCTTGCCTTCACCCAGTGGGGTGGGGGTGATGGCGGTGACATCGATATACTTGGCGTTAGGCTTATCCTTCAGCCGCTCTACGATGGCAGCAAATTCAACCTTTCCCAGGTAATGTCCATAGGGTAGAAGCTCATCGTTTTTTATGCCCCACTCCTCCGCCAGTTGATGGACGGTTTTCATGTACTTTTCGGCTTCCTCGGCAATCTGCCAATCCTGCAACTTGGTCGGGTTCAGGGAAGTGATGTCAAATTTAGCCATTTATTTTTCTCCCTTCTATATTCTAGGTTAGATTCACCTTCAATTGAAATAATTAGTTTTATTTCTCCTTAATAAATGGATCTTAAATAGTCTGGCAGACTATGCTTCGGCTGCCGATGCCAGATGGTTATAGATTTCCTTGACCGCTGAGGCGATACTCTGGCTGGCTTCAAGCAGGGGAAGATTGCTAATCTCGGCTTGCACTAGCGCCGGGTCGTATGGAATAAAACCGAGAATATCAAAGCCTTTAAGACTGGATTTTATAAATTCTATTTCCTCTTGATTGTGAATCTTATTGCCCACGACAACAAGATTTACGATGCCGATATCTTTAGCCAGTTTTTCTATCCTGTAGGCTGTTTCTATGCTGACCCTGCCCGGCTCTACAACTATAATCAGCTTGTCTACCGCCTTGGCTGTGCCCCGTCCCAGGTGTTCTATGCCAGCAGCCATATCCAGGATAACCACCTCGCTCCTGGCTATAAGCAGATGTGACAGCAGGGCGGCTAAAAAAGCATTCTCCGGACAGTAGCAGCCAGTACCACCTTTCTTAACCGGACCCATGACCAGTAACCTGATGCCATCGTGCTTAATGGAATACTTTTCCGGTATGTCGTCAACCCTGGGGTTTATCTTGAAGTAAAGTCCGGATTTGCCCTGCTCGGTTTCCGTCCTTTCTGCGATAAGCTCCTTCATTTCGGAAACGGGGATAACCTTATCGGCATCGGGGAAACCAAGAGTCGTCGCTAGGTTGGCATCGGGGTCGGCATCTATGGCTATTACCGAATAGCCGTGTTCGGCAAATGTCCGGGCAAGAAGCGATGACAGTAGTGTCTTGCCCACGCCACCCTTTCCGCTAATAGCAATCTTCATAATACTCCCCATATTTGTTATAATTCAGGTAGTGTATGAGATAGGGTTGCTATAGTTACAGGCTATAGATGATAATAGGTAGATAGTATAAGGTAAAGTCGCTGGTAGCGTCAAGCCCTGAAGCCATTACCGAATACATCGTCCTGTCGAAGATAAAAGATACAAAGCTAATCAGCATAATAAAATTACAAAACCGGAGGTAGTAATGCAGATCAAAAAGATATATAAAAACATAAAGCCGGAGCTGTTATTCGATGAGCTTAAAGACCTCATCGTAAAGCAGGGAGCTGCTGTAGTTGATTCCAAGATGGAAACCTATTCCTTGCCCGATGATTCTTCGTCGTTTATCTCCCGGGGCACACTGACCTTCAAGGTGCAGAGCAAGACGGATAAGGAATGCCTCAGGGGTTACATAGTTGGCTCTGCCAGGGGCGAGACCAAGTTGATGCTGGATATTGATGACAGCCTCTTTCCCAAGGACAGGGTAGTCTCTTTACAGGGAGATCTGGATTTCCTGCTCGGTTCTTATGAAATAAAATCGGGCTAGTTGAAGTGTATTAATGGGTTATATCATCAGTTTAGCTTGAAGATTATAGCTCTGTGAGCTATAATCAGACCTGAGTTCTGCTAATATCTATCGTGGGGTATAATATTGCTCAAAAGCCATAGCTGCGGGGGACTGAAAAAAGATAATATCGCCAGCAAAGTAACCCTTGCCGGCTGGGTTGACCGCCGCCGTGACCACGGCGGCTTGATATTCATTGACCTGCGGGATTGGGAGGGCGTGGTTCAGGTGGTCTTCAACCCGGAAAGGTCAAAGACCTGCCATGATATAGCCAACCAGCTACGAAATGAATATGTCATCCGCACCAGCGGTGAGGTATCACCGCGACCGCCGGGTACCAAGAATCCCAAGCTGGCTACCGGCGATATCGA
>DAOUSH010000026.1 GCA_030627335.1 Dehalococcoidia bacterium
CCAGCCGCTTTACCGAGTCTATAGCCTGTGGAAAGTCACTGCTGATGAGCCTTGACGGCGGTATGATATCCCGGTGACGGTTATTCAGCATATCACCCACTATGAGCAGTTTCTTTTCGACTGAGAAAAGGCTGATACTGCCCGGTGTGTGGCCCGGCGTGTGGATAACCTCTAAGCCACCCAGCGGGGGCAGAACCTCACCCCCGGTCAACTGGATATCAACATCACCCGGCCTGGCGTAGACGAGGGGTCGGAAAAGGGACACCAGCGGAACCTTCATCAGCCTTCGCAGGTACCCGGGATAGGGCAGTCCGCTCTCGTCTTCACTCAGGTCATCCCGGTGGACGGCAACCCTGGCTGGTGTCATCTTTCCCAGTGCATGCAGCCCGCCGACATGGTCCAGATGGTTATGAGTGATAATTATAAGCCCGACTTCCTCGACAGACCTCCCCAGGCGATTGATGTAATCGGCTATCCGCGACGCACTGCCACGAAAGCCAGTATCAATAAGGGTCAGTTTTTCTTCAACAATTAGTACTGTATTAACACATCTCAGCGTTATCTGGTGCACCCCGGGGATAACCTGCATGGCTAACAATATACCCGACTCAAGAGCCAGGGTCAATCTGCTTCGGTAAAAAATACGCGGTTTCTTTATCTTTTAGTTGAGTACCACCAAATTAAAACATTACTAGATGCACTCCATTGTTGACAGGTTTACCGTAAATAAGGTATAAAAGCTTACGTCCTCGGGCTCTAAGGCAACATTAAAGTAGTTCCCGAGTCGAGACCGATAAAATATCCCTACCTAATTTATTAATAAGTAGGTAGCGAGTAACCTGTTTTAATATCAACAGGGTAATAAAATCCGATAGCCACTGCTATTAGCAAGGGAGAACGTTATGCTCAAAAAGGTCAAGCTGGATAAAGCCGTCGGGCTGGTGATAGGTCATGATATGACCAAGGTCGTCCCGGGCAAGTTTAAGGGGCCGGCATTTCGCGGGGGACATATTATCAGACAAGAGGACCTACCGGAGCTACGGCTTATGGGCAAGGAGCACATCTATGTCATAGAAGAGGAAGAGGGGTTGGTGCACGAAGAGGAAGCCGCCCCGCGGATAGCCAGAGCCGTATCCAGCCTCAATATGAAACTGACCAGCCCCAAAGAGGGCAAGGTGAATATAATATCCGGCATCGATGGGCTGTTAAAGGTAAATATATCACTGCTCAATGAGATTAACTCTATCAAAAATATAGTCCTTGCCACGCTGCACGATAACACTGTATGCCAGCCGGAAACTATAATCGCTGCGACCAAAATCGTGCCCCTGCATATAGCGGAAGCCAGTCTGGAAATGATAGAGGAACTCTGCCGGAAACAGGGCAATGTGCTTCAGGTCATTCCCATTAAAAAGAAAAAGGTAGGCGTTATCATCACCGGCAACGAGGTTTTTAACGGTCTGGTCGAGGATAAGTTCGGTGAGACCATTCGGGAAAAGGTCGAGGCGCTGGGCTCGGTGGTAAATCAGCAGACCATAGTCCCCGATGACGAGGAGCTTATCGGGCAGACGATTAACGATATGATAGACCGGGGCTCAGATGTGATAATTACCGCCGGCGGGCTTTCCGTAGACCCGGACGATGTTACCGTGGAGGGGGTGGAAAAGAGCGGGGCTGAGATAATCTCCTACGGGGCTCCGGTTATGCCCGGTGCAATGTTCCTGTACGCCGAGCTGAGGGGTGTTCCCATACTGGGGGCTCCGGGAGCGGTCATCTTCAACCCGACCACTATTATTGACCTTATCCTGCCCCGGATTTTAGCCGGCGAGAAGATTCCCAGAGAAGATATCGTTGAAATGGGTCACGGCGGGCTGTGCCTCGATTGTGACGGGGGTAGCTTCCCTATCTGCCCCCTCGGCAAATAGTTCTTCGTTTTATATCAATCCCAGGAGCCTGTGCCTGACCCGCCGAAATCTGGCCAGGGTGGCCTCAATCTCTTCTTCCGTTTTGTCAAAATCACGTAACAACTGTCTCAGCACCCTCGGTTCCGGCAGTTTGTCCGCCTTGGACAGCTCTGTAACACGGGGAAGCAGTTCCCGGAGTTGCTTGCTGACAGTAATATATTTGGCGGTCAGCTCCCGGTACTCGTTCAAAATGTTTTCCGTTATCTCCATACTATCCCTCTGTTTTCCGTCTTACCGTTATTACTTACTCCCTAGATACCCCAGCGCCAGCTTAACCCTATCTTCAAGGCTCAGTTCCTGCTCTCGCGGCAGGCTGGCTACCACCTGGGTGGCTTCGGACAGCGAGTAGCCCAGCGAGGTCAGGGCGGCCAGGACATCGACGTTTTCCTGTGCCATCTGAACCGCCGGGGCTATAGCCCAGCCGGTGCCTATCTTATCTTTAAGTTCCAGCACCAGCCGGTTAGCCATCTTCTTGCCGATACCAGGAATACCAGTCAGCAGGTCAGTATTACCGGTGGCAATAGCCGCCATAAGCGACTCTATATCCATAGCTGATAGCATAGCCAGCGCCAGCTTGGGCCCCAGCCCGGAGACATTAATCAGAACCCCGAAAAGCTCAAGCTCCCCGGTCGAAGCAAAACCATAGAGGGTGGCGTTATCCTCCCTGAGATGCAGGTGGGTATACAGCTTCACCTCATTATCGATAGTACCCAGTGTGCTCAGGGTTGAGGTAGGCATATATACCCGGAAACCTATACCACCGACATCAATCACCGCCCCGTCACCACCCAACGACTCCAGTTTTCCCTTCAGACTGGCTATCATACTGCTTACCTCATCACCCCTCGGCTAGCAGGTCCTTTAGGTGCACCGAGCGTAAATGGCAGATGGCGACCGCCAGGGCATCGGAGGCGTCAATCGGCTGAGGAGCCTGGGACAGCCCAAGCTGAAGCCTGACCATTTCCTGAACCTGCTCCTTGGAGCTGGCGCCATAGCCGGTAACCACCCGCTTTACCTGTGTCGGGGTGTATTCATAGGTCGGTATTCCCCTGTTAGCCGCCGCCAACATGGATACCGCCTCAGCCTTGCCTATCGCCAGTGCCGACCTGACGTTCTTGGCGACAAACGGCTGCTCTATAGCCACGGCATCGGGCTGGTAGCGAGCTATAACCTCGGAAAGCTCGTTATATACATAGCTCAAGCGCTCCCCAATCGGAGAGCGCTTATTACAGGTCACAGCATTACAGGCAACAAATGTGATTTCTTCCTCCTCGCTGTCTATAACCCCATAACCGACAACCACTGTGCCCGGGTCAATGCCTAAAATCCTCATCAGTCCAACTTACGCCCTGTATTTCGCCAGCACCTCGTCGGAGAAATCAACGTTGCTGGAGACGCTGCGGGTATCATCCAGTTCCTCCAGTTTATCCAGCAGCTTTAATATCTGTATCTCTGCCCGCTCCTCGAGGCTGACCATGGTCTTGGGCACCTTGGCTATTTCCGCCGAGTATATGGCGATACCGTTCTTCTCCAGTGCCGTCCTTACTGCCTCCATCGATTCCGGTGTGGTATAGACCTCTATATAGCCCTCTCTGGTATCGACATCATCGGCACCGGCATCTATCGCCTGAAGAGCCAGCTCGTCGGCATTTGTATCATCGGTTTCAATTACAATCATCCCCTTGCTGTCAAAGAGCCAGGTAACGCTGCCGCTCTCCCCCAGGCTGCCACCGCCACGGATAAAGAGGCTCCTCACCTCCTGAACAGTGCGGTTACGGTTATCAGACAACGCCTCCACCATTATAGCCGCCCCCCCGGGGCCATAGCCCTCAAGAACCATCTCTACCAGGATGACGCCTTCCAGTGTGCCCTCACCCCGTTTTATGGAGCGCTCTATATTATCCGATGGCATATTGCTGTCTCTGGCTTTCTGTACCGCCAAACGCAGGTGGTAGTTCGTCTCCGGGCTGTTTCCGCCCTCGCGTACAGCCATGATAATCTCCCGGGTCAGCTTGGTGAACAGCTTGCCCCGCCGGGCATCAGTTGCCCCCTTCTGGTGCTTGATTGAAGACCACTTAGAATGTCCCGACATCCTGGCTCTCCTTATACAATTTACACCCTAATTCTATCACTTCTCCCCTATTAAGGTGAAGAGGTGTACCGAAAGGTTATAAGACCTAAACGGAACAAGAATCAGTTATTAGATAAAACTATCTTATCTCGCCGACGGCACAGGCAACGGCGTATTCCCGGCAGTGGGAGAGGCTGATAGCCAGATTGGATAAGCCAATATCGTCAGCCTGTCTCTGTGCCCGGCCGTAGAGCTTGACCAGCGGCTTGCCTCCGGTGGCAGACAGAATCTCTATCTCTTTCAAACCGATGCTTCTGGAGTCCAACGCCTTTATCACCGCTTCCTTGCCCGAAAAACGAGCCGCCAGAGAGGAGATATTCCTGCCGTACCGCTCAAGCTCCGGCCCGGTGTATACCCGCTCAAGGAAGCCCCGGCCCCAGCGTTCAATAGCCCTTTCAATGCGGGCTATCTCTACGATATCAATTCCGACCTGCTGCATTACAGGGCTATTCTAACCAAGCTGGCTGACTTTTTCAATCTTCACGGCACATACCTTATATTCCGGCGTTTGCGTTACCGGGTCAACGGCATGGCTGGTCAGTACATTCGTCGGCGTCTCGGCAAAGTGGAAGGTCATATAGACCACCCCCACCGGCACCACCCCGGTTACCTCAGTGCTGGCGGTTACTTCGCCGCGCCGCGATATTACCTTGATACGGTCTCTGTCACATATTCCCAGTTTTTCAGCGTCCTGTGGATTTATCTGCACCCTTTCCTCACTCATAAAGACATTGAGCCCGTCCGTCTTGCGCGTCATAGTGCCGGTATGGTAATGGAACAGCCGGCGCCCGGTGGTCAGCAGCAATGGATAATCATCATCCGGTAGCTCTTCCGATGGCCTGTATTTCAGCGGGATAAACCTGCCCTTGCCCCGTGTGAACTGCTTGGTATGAAGGATTGACGTCCCAGGGTGGTCTTTATCCGGGCAGGGCCACTGCAAGCCGCCATCTTCAAGCCGCTGATAAGAAATACCGCCATAGCTCGGTGTCAGGCGGGCAATCTCGTCCATAATCTGGGACGGGTCTTCAAAATCGAAGCCTTTGGCTCCCATAGCCTGCGCAATCTGGCAGGTGATGCACCAGTCCGCCCTGGCATCACCGGGCGGTTCGACGGCTTTCCTTACTCGCTGCACCCTGCGCTCGGTATTGGTAAAGGTGCCGTCCTGTTCGGCAAAAGATGCCGCCGGCAGAACGACATCTGCCAGCTCGGCCGTCTCGGTCAGAAAGATATCCTGCACGACAAGAAATTCTACACTGGAAAGAGACTTTCGTACGTGATTTGTATTAGGCTCGCTTAATACCGAGTTTTCGCCGATTAGATAGAGGGCTTTCAGTTCTCCATCACAGGCAGCGTCAAACATTTCCGGTATGGTCAGTCCTTTATCCAGGGATAGATTGCCTCCCCAGGTAACCTCAAACTTGTCCTTGGCTTCCGGTGAGGTCACCGCCTGATAACCGGGGTAGACGTTGGGCAGTGCTCCCATATCGCAGGCACCCTGCACATTGTTTTGCCCCCGAAGCGGGTTAACACCGCTGCCGGGTTTGCCGATATTGCCGGTCAGCATCGCCAGGTTAGCTAATGCCATAACATTATCGGTGCCGTGCGAGTGCTCGGTTATACCCAGTGTGTAGAGGATGGTAGAGGGATTGCCGACGGCGTACATTCTTGCCGCCTCGGCTATCTGCTCCCATGGCACACCGGTAGTCTCCTCAACGAAATCCATATCAAACTTAGCCAGCGCCTCCTTAAAGGCGCCGAAGTCCTCACAACGCTCCTCTATGAAGGCCGGATTATGCTTGCCTTCGTCCAGTATTATCTTCATCATACCCATCAGCAGGGCAACATCACTGCCTGGATTGTGCCTTAGCCAGATATCGGCAAAGCGCACCAGGTGAATCTGGCGGGGGTCGGCAACTATAAGCTTCGCTCCGCGGCGAACCGCCCTCTTGACACTAAAGCCGATTACCGGGTGTGCTTCCGTGGTGTTCGAGCCGATAACGAAGATACACTCGGCTTCAGGGATATCGCCGATGGAGTTGGTCATAGCGCCGCTGCCGAAGCTCTGGGCTAATCCGGCAACGGTGGGGGCGTGGCACAGGCGGGCGCAGTGGTCGAC
>DAOUSH010000052.1 GCA_030627335.1 Dehalococcoidia bacterium
AAGATTGACCTGTTATCCATCAGGCAGGTTTATTCAGGGGGGAATAGAGATGAATAAGTGGTTGATGATTATCAGGGCGCCGTTCCTGCCCCTCTCCGTGGTGCTGGCGTTTTTAGGCACCTGTATCGCCTGGTACGACGGGGCTTTTCACCTGGGCTATGCCCTGCTCGCCTTTCTGGGGATACTACTGGCTCACATCAGTGCTGACGTGATCAACGAGTACTTTGACTATAAGAGCGGTATAGACCTCGCTACTAAAAGAACCCCTTTCAGTGGTGGCAGTGGCGCCCTGCCAATGGGGCTAATTACGCCGAAGCAGGCATTGTGGCTGGGAATTATTACCTTCGTGGCAATCATACCCATCGGCGTCTATTTTGTCCTGGTCAAGGGCTGGCTGTTGTTGCCACTGCTTCTGGTGGCCGCCCTGTGCATTTTAATTTATACCCCCTTTATACTCAAGATGGGCTGGCCTGAGTGGGCGCCCGGCCTGGGGATGGGGGCATTGCCGGTTATAGGAGCGTATTTCGTCCAGACCGGTGAATATAACTGGCCTCTGGTGGTAGCGTCCGTTCCATCTTTCATTCTGGTGCATAACCTGCTCCTGATAAACGAGTTCCCCGATGTGGGAGCCGATAAGCAGGGTGGTAGAAGAACGCTGCCTATAGCTATTGGCCAAGCGGGAGCGAGCAAGTTCTACTCGGCGATGACGATACTGGTCTACCTGTGGGTCGTCGGCAGTGTCATCGCCGGCGTAATGCCCGTTTACTGCCTGATAGCCCTGCTGACGCTCCCCTTTGCCATAAAGGCTATACGGGGCTCTATGCAGTATCAGGATATGAATAAGCTGGTACCGGCTTTAGCCAGCAATGTTATGGTGGTATTGTTAACCCAGTTACTTCTGGGCGTCGGCTATATTCTGGCAAAATTGTTCTAGTTACTATCAAGTAGTATGTTTGGTTTTACTGACAAGGCTGCCCAGGGTAGTTTCCTCCATGATGTTTTTACCTCGGTGCCGCCCCGCTATGACCTTATAAATCATGTGATTACCTGGGGGCTGGACAGGCGGTGGCGCCAGCTGGCGGCTCGGGAGTGCCTTAAAGCCAGCCCGGAGAGGGTGCTCGATATCTGCTGCGGCACCGGCGATCTGTCGCTTACCATAGCCAGGCTGGGTGGTGAGACTATAGAGGTGGTCGGCATCGATTTCAGCCGGCCTATGCTGGAGATAGCGGAACGGAAAGCCAAAAGTTTGGGCGAAAGGCACAGATTATCTTTCGTCCGTGGTGATATTGCCGCTATCCCCTTCCCCGACGGGCACTTCGATTGCATCGGCATCTCATTCGCCTTCCGTAACCTGACCTATAAAAATCCCGCGGCCGGGCAATATCTGGCCGAGGTGTTGAGGGTGCTTAAAGTCGGTGGCAGGTTCGTTATCGTGGAATCGAGCCAGCCCCGCCCCGGGTCAAGATTAATAAAGCGGCTTCACCACCTGTATGTCCGCCACTTCGTCTACCGGGTGGGGTGGCTGGTCTCCGGCAACCGGGAGGCGTATCGTTACCTGGCCGATTCGGTGGTAGACTATTACGGGGCTAAGGAGCTACAGGGGCTGCTTATTGAAGCCGGCTTCAGCCGGGTGACCTTCCACCGCCTGCTTCTGGGCGCTGCCGCTATCCATGTGGCTGTTAAATAGAGAAATATGTTTTATTACCGGTTAAAGGGAGGAGTTTGTTCAGATGGCTAAGTGTGACCTTATTTTACTACATGCACCTCATGTGTATGACTTTCGTAAAAAGACCATCCTTCACGGGCCGGTCAGCGACCTGGTGCCCCCGTCGCCGGTCTTTGAGATGTATCCCATCGGGCTAGCCAGTATCGCCGAGTATCTGGAGCGCGGTGGGTATCGGGTGCGGATTGTCAATCTGGCGGTGCGTATGCTGAACGATAAAAACTTCGACGCCGAGACTTTTATCAGGCGGCTCAAGTCGCCTGTTTTCGGCATTGACCTGCATTGGCTGGTGCACGCTCACGGAGCTGTCGAGGTAGCCCGACTGGTCAAGAAACACCACCCGCAGGCGAAGGTGGTGATGGGCGGTATTGCTTCCTCTTACTTCTACCGGGAACTACTGGAATACCCGGAGGTAGATTATGTCATCCGGGGCGACTCCACCGAAGAGCCTTTCCGCCAGCTAATGGACTCGTTAAAGACCCGGCAGTCGCCGGAGGCAGTGCCCAACCTTGCCTGGCGTGATGACAAGGGTAATATAAAAGAAAACCCCTTCTCCCACGTGCCCGATGACCTCAGCCCGGTTATGGTCAACCATTACGCTGGTATGATACGCTCGGTAATCAGGCACCTTGATTTTGCCAGCATCACCCCTACCAGTAACTGGATGAGATACCCAATCACCGCCACCCTCACCTGCCGCGGCTGTACCCAGAACTGTGTTATCTGCGGTGGCTCGAAGGCTTCCTACAGGGATTTCATGAACCGGCAGGAGACGGTCTACCGCAGCCCGAAGCAGGTTGCGAAGGATGTAAAAAACATTGCCGGCTTCAGCAACGGGCCTGTTTTTGTGCTGGGGGATATACGCCAGCAGGGGCAGGAATACGCCGATGAGCTTCTTGAGTTATTGGCTAAAAATAAGGTGAAAAACCGTCTTATCTTTGAGCTGTTCCGCCCCGCCTCGGTTGACCTGTTGCGCAAGATGAATGAGGTCTCGCCCGGCTTTTGCCTGGAGATTTCACCCGAAACCCACGATCCCGAAGTAAGGAGAGCCGCCGGCAAAAACTACTCCAACGAGGAGCTGGAGCAGACCATAGGCGATGCCCTCGGCGTCGCCTGCGGGCGGCTTCAGGTGTTTTTTATGATAGGTCTGCCACAACAGACCCCCGGGTCGGTTATGGATACCATTGACTACTGCGGCCATCTGATGGACAGGTTCAAGGACGATAAGAGGCTGTCCCTGTTCATCGGCCCGCTGGCGCCCTTCCTTGATCCGGGCAGTCTGGCTTTCGAACAGCCGGAGCGCTATGGTTATCGGATTCTGTTCCGGACGCTGGAAGAGCACCGCCAGGCGTTGCTGGCACCAAGCTGGCGCTATACACTTAACTACGAAACGGAGTGGATGACGCGACAGCAGATTATGGACACCACCTACGAGGCGGTATCGCGGCTCAATCGCCTCAAGGCAAAGCATGGCTTTATCTCGCAGAAGGCGGCGGCACGACAGGAGTGGCGTATCAAAACCGCCCTGGAGCTGGAGCGCCGTATCAGCGAGATTTGGGATGGAGATAACCGCTGTGAAGAGCTTGAGAGCTTGAAGGCGGAGGTGGATAAGATAAACGCCTTTAGCGCCAGTGAAAGGGAGGAGCTGGAACTGCCCATCGGCTTTATGAAGCTGAAGTTCCTGCGTCCGCTATGGTCATTGCTCACGGGACGGTGATAGAAAGCAGTTAAAGTCTAGATATTATAAAGCAGAGATTTTACATAAACAGGCTCCGGAGAAACCCGGAGCCTGTTCTGGTTTCGTTCCTTACTCCTCCCGTCTGATTTTCAACCAGATGCCTCCATCTAACGGGAGCCTAACTAAATTACGAGGAGCTCAGGAACCTTCTCCCGCTCCTTGCTGGTTACTTACGATGCCTTGCCACCTTTTACCAGCGAGGAGCCTGAATAAGGAAAGAACCTTCGGCATAACAGATCTAGAATCATCACTATGCGCCCTCCTTTCGCTAGGCTATGAGGGACTTTTCACTCTCCCTCTACTTTCATTTTAGCAAATCCATCTGAATAGTCAAGTTTTGATTCCCCCTGCCCAATAGCAAGCGGACATCTTGTTTTCACCGGTCTTTGCGGTTATTATTAGAGCAATTGAATTATGTTATTGGTCTGGTCCTGTTAAAACTCCTCAAAATTCATCGAAAGGGGGCTGAATATGGTAAAGATTTCAATCCAGGGGGCTCGCGGCTCGTATCATGATATCGTTGCCCGGGAGAAGTTTCCGGATGATTCGGAGATAATTGAGAGCGATACCTTTCACCGGGTGTTTGAAGACGTAAAGAAGGGACTGGTCGATTACGGCGTCGTCGCTATCGAAAACTCAATCTACGGCTCGTTCCTGGAGAACTATGACCTTCTGCTGAAGTACGATGCCAGGATAGTGGGTGAGGTGTACTTGAGAATAAAGTTTGACTTGATGGCTCTGCCCGGCGTTAAGATTGGCGATGTGACCCAGATCTATAGCCATTCCCTGGCGATGGCTCAGAGCGAGGAGTTTCTGGAGAAACACCCCAAGATGACCCGCATCGAGACGGACGATACCGCCGGCAGTAGCCGGATGATAAAGGAGAAGGGGATGATGGATGCGGCGGCTATCGGCAGCAGCCTGGCTGCTGAGATATACGGGATGAAAATACTGACCCGGGATATCGGCAGTGATAAAAAGAACTATACCCGGTTCCTGTTTATCTCCAGGGATGAAAATTATCCCGAGGCGGCGGACAAGACGAGTATAGTTATACGGGCTAAAGACCTGCCGGGTAGTCTGTACCAGTGCCTGAAGTGCTTCAACGATGAAGGTATTAACCTGTCCAAGCTTGAATCGAGGCCGGTAATCAGCCGTACCTGGGAGTACAGGTTTTACCTGGATTTTGAAAATGGCTTGAACGCTCCTGAAACGAAAAGGGCACTGGCCGAACTGGGCAAGGTAGCCTCGTCAATCAAGATTCTGGGGAGCTATGAAAAAGGCAAACTTATAGAGGGGTAGTCCTGGACTTAAACTACACTAGAAAAAGAAAACAAAAAGGGGATAAGAAAT
>DAOUSH010000141.1 GCA_030627335.1 Dehalococcoidia bacterium
CCTGTGAAAAATGTGACGGGAAAATGAAGCGCTTTACTGAGGTAATCGATTGCTGGTTTGACTCCGGGGCGATGCCAATCGCCCAGTGGCACTACCCGTTTGAGAATGATACCTTGTTTAACGACAACCGCTTCCCGGCTGATTACATCTGTGAGGCTGTAGACCAGACCAGGGGCTGGTTCTATAGCCTGCATGCCATATCAACCCTGCTTTTTAATCGAAACTGCTATAAAAACGTTATTTGCCTGGGGCATATACTGGATGCCAAAGGCGATAAGATGAGCAAGGCTAAGGGGAACGTGGTCAAGCCGATGGTGGTAATCGATAAATACGGGGCTGACGCCGTGCGGTGGTATTTCTTCACCGCTTCACCGCCGGGCAATTCCCGTCGCTTCTCCGAGCAACTGGTCTCCGAGGTAACCAGGAAGTTTTTGCTTACCCTGTGGAATGTATACTCGTTCTTCGTTACCTATGCAAATATAGATAATTACTGTCCCGGTGCGGAAGACAGCAATGTTAAACCATCCGAGTTAGACCGTTGGATTATATCCGAGCTCAATCAGTTGATAGCCAATGTCGATACCGCCCTGGAAGGCTACAACCCCACCGATGCCGGCAGAAAGATAGAGGGCTTTACCGACAACCTGTCCAACTGGTACGTACGCCGCAGCCGCCGCCGCCTCTGGAAGAGCGAGAACGATGCCGATAAGCTATCGGCATATGCCACGCTGTATAAATGTCTGGTTACACTGTCCCGCCTGCTGGCGCCTTTCACTCCTTTCCTGGCGGAGGAGTTGTACCAGAACCTGGTTTGCCCGGCTTTCCCCGGGGCGCCGGATAGTGTACATCTGGATGACTTCCCGGTGGCGGATATGACCAAAATAGACGATAAGCTGTCGGTTGACACCCGTCTGGTGATGAAGGTTTCCAGTATGGGTAGGGCGGCAAGAAGCAAAGCCGCAATCAAGGTGCGCCAGCCTCTGCCTCACGTTGTGGCCAGCGTAGCCAGCGACAAGGAAGAGGAGATACTGGAAAGACTGAAACCCCAGCTACTTGAGGAGCTTAACATAAAAGAATTAAAGGTAGACAGCTTTCGAAATGTGGTGGAGCTCGACGGTAAGGGCTATGTGGTTGTTAGTTCACAGGAAAAAACCACGGACAAAAAAGAGGCAGCCGTTTTTGTTGAGGGTAGCTATCTGGTGGCAGTGCCCACAGAGATACCCGAAGAACTACAAAAGGAAGGGCTGGCGCGGGAGATAGTCCACCGTCTACAGACGATGCGCCGTTCAACCGGCTTCGATATAACCGACCATATAACTACTTACTATCAGGGTGAGGAATATATAGAGCAGGTGATAGAGACCTTTGCCGATTATATCAGGCGGGAGACTTTATCCGATGAGATGGTTAAGGGGATTCCGCCTGAGGGCGTATTTAGCGAGAGCTATAAAATAGCTGGCAAAGAGATACTGCTAGCCGTTGTCCGGCTGAAATAAGACAAGAA
>DAOUSH010000032.1 GCA_030627335.1 Dehalococcoidia bacterium
AACTTTTTAGAGTTGATAATGTTAATAAAGAAGTTGAGATATTTATTAAGGACATCCCCCTAATGTTGGAGGAAATGAGGTTTTCTCTACAAAGTAAAGAGGTACCATATGTTGAGGTAGGTAGGCAATGCGAACAACCATATATATGCCCGTTTTATAGCTACTGTCATAGTGATGAACCAGAATTTCATATCAGCCAGTTACCAAGGGTGAGCCAGAGATTTATCACTGATTTAGAGGAAGCAAACATACATGATATACGTGATATTCCAAGCGATTTTCCTGGTTTGAATGATATCCAGCGCAGAGTTCGTGACTGTGTGGTGAACAATCGCACTTACCTTGATACGGATATTGCTATAGAGCTCAATCAATTGGAATACCCGATACACTTTCTTGACTTTGAGACCTTCAATCCGGCGTTACCACTCTATATCGGAACATCTCCATATAACATGATCCCTTTCCAATGGTCCAATCACATACTAAATAAAGACGGTAGCATCAGGCACGAGGAGTTTTTACACGATGGTTACGATGACCCAAGACTTAAATTTGCCGAAACCCTGCTCCGAACCTTAGGCGATGAAGGGTCAATCGTGGTTTACTCTTCTTTTGAGGCAACGCGTATAAATGGGCTAATGCAGGTTTTACCTCACTTATCGGATGAGTTGCATAAGCTGCTAGCTCGTATCGTAGACTTATTAAAGCTCGTACGAACATACTGCTACCACCCTGAGTTCCATGGGTCGTACTCAATAAAGTCAGTCCTGCCTGCTCTTGTGCCCGATCTTGGCTATAGCGATCTTGAGATCAACGATGGTGGGCTGGCATCTATAGCCTATGCAGAGATTGTCAACCCGGATACTACAAAAGAGCGGCGAGACCACCTCAGGAAGTGTTTGCTGGATTACTGTGAACGGGATACCGAGGCTGAAGTCAGGCTATACCAAACCCTATTGTGACGCTTACCCTGACACTTCTTCTTGCTTGCCCTTTCCCAATGGTAGCACGTTCTCTGCCTCTGCAATCCTGACGGGTAGTTTAACCATAATGGCAGCGAGCTTTTTTCTTGCGTTCTCAACCATGACCACAGGCATACCTTTGCCAGTCTCGCTCTTCTTCGTGGTGCCAAGCCAAAGGTCATCAGCGAAGCCCTCGGTCATGCTTCGATAGCCTTTACTATGGGCACATATTCTCATATAATAGGAGAGATGTAATCTGATATGATGTCTCTGCTGGGTGAGGTGCTTCCGTCAGGGGTGCCTCCAACGTCAAACCGACGTCAAAGCGGGGAGGTTCACGATAGGATGCCAGCGTAGCTCAGATGGTAGAGCAGCGCTTTCGTAAAGCGCAGGCCGCGGGTTCGAATCCCTCCGCTGGCTCCATGTTTGATTTTGAGGAATGGAGGGCAGATGAGCCGTTTTATAGATAAACTTAAGCAGGCTTCCCAGTTTGAGCAGCAGCCGATGGGCTTCAGGAAGGAAAAATCAGTCTCCAGACCAAGGCTGCTGCTGGTGGCAGAGGTAAAAGACGGCGCTGCCGCCGGGGTGGTGGAAGGGGTGGATACCGTGCTGCTGGAAGGCACGGCAAAAAATACTCCGGCAAAGACAGATATACCGGTAGGAATAAAGCTTTTCGGTGGCAAAGCCGGCAAGCTGAAGGGTATAGATTACGTCGTCTTTACGCCGGAAACACCAGTTATAATAGCCGGAGACGAGAAAATGGGTAAGGTGATGGCGGTGGAGGCTTCGCTGGAGATGGGTTTATTGAGGGCACTGGAAGACCTGCCGCTGGATGCCCTGTTTATTATCGGTGATGGGACACAGACACAGGTCGTTACCTGGCAATACCTGATGCTTTGCAAGCGTTTCTCCGCCATATCCGGCAAGCCGGTGCTGGCGGCTGTGTCGCCGGATGTAAGCCAGGGCGAGCTGCAACTGTTGTGGGAAGTGGGCGTGTACGGCGTAGTCGTTAAGGTGGCGCCCGGGCAGCCGTTGGAGAGGCTAATAGAACTGCGCCAGATGATAGACGGCTTGACCCTGCCGTCAAGACGAAAGCGGATAAAAGCAAGGGCTATAGTGCCCTCGCTTGGAGAAGTGACTGCATCGGTAACCGAAGAGGAAGAAGGGGAGGAAGAGGAAGAAGGGGAATAGCCCTGTCGATTAATAGGGCAGGGTAGAAGTTTCCAGCCCTCTGCCGGGACAGGTTTGACCAGGTTATCTACGGCTAGAGAACTGCCAGGATTTCCCCTCGGTGATGATAGCCGGAGCGATTACCATCTCCGCCTGGTGCATTTCCTTGATATCGGCGGCTCCGCAGACCCCCATTGCGGTGCGAAGAGCCCCGATCAGGTTCTGGCTGCCGTCGGTAACCGAGGTGGGACCGAAGAGGATTTGTTCCAGCGTGCCGTTGGTGCCGACCTTTATTCTGGTGCCCCGTGGGAGAGCCGGGTGCGGGTGCGACATACCCCAGTGGTATCCCAGTCCGGGTGCTTCTTTAGCCTGAGCAAAGATAGAGCCGAGCATAACGGCATCGGCACCGGCGGCAAAAGCTTTACATAACTCGCCACCCTTACGGAAACCGCCGTCGGTGATTATGGGGACATATCTGTCGGACTCTTTCAGGTATTCATCTCTGGCAGAAGCGCAGTCCATAGTGGCGGTTATCTGGGGAACGCCCACTCCCAGCACCTCGCGGGTGGTGCAGGCGGCGCCCGGCCCGACACCGACCAGGATGCCGGAGATACCCGTTCTCATTAGCTCCAGGCAGGCGTCGAAGCTGACGCAGTTACCGACAACAACCGGCATTGGTACTGATTTACAAAGCTCGTCGAAGATGAGCCCGCGATAGCTTTTGGAGGTGTGGCGGGAAGTGGTGACCGTTGATTGTACAACCAGAATATCGGCTCCGGCTTCAGCGATTATCGGAGCAAAGCTTTTGGCATTGGACGGGATTACCGATATGGCGCATACCGCTCCGGCTTGCTTAATCGCCTGTATACTCTGACCAATGAGATTTTCCTTTATCGGTTGAGAGTATATCTTCTGTAACAAGGAGGTGACTTCTTCGTCAGGCGCCCGGGCGATTTCAGCCAGTATTTCCCTGGGATTATCGTACCTGGTCTGTAGCCCTTCCAGGTTGAGCACCGCCAGCCCGCCGAGCTGGCTCATAGCGATGGCAAAGTCGACATCGGTTACCGCATCCATGGCAGCGGCTATAATGGGTATAGCAAATTCGAGGTCGCCTATGGTGAAATGGATATTCGTCTGGTCTGGGTTGATGGTCGTATTTCCGGGGACGATGGCTACCTCGTCGAAGCCGTAGGCACGGCGCAGTTGCTTTGGTTGGGGCTTGGTCATTGATGATCCTCCTTAAAAAGAAACTATAGCAAAGGAAATAGTTTTAAGTCAAGGAGATTTGGCGATATTTGTGTGTATGTTTAATGTAAGATTGGCTGTAAATCGTTTACGGCATAGACGGATGATCTGGGTATGGGTTATAATGACCTGACTGGGGAGGATTGAGGGCTATGCCCACCCTATATGTCGTGGCTACTCCCATTGGCAACCTGGAGGACATTTCCTTGCGTGCCCTGCGTACCCTGCGTGAGGTGAAGCTGATAGCGGCTGAAGATACGCGTAAGACCATGCGCTTGCTTGGTGCTTATGATATCAAGACTCACGTTACCAGCTACTATGAGCAGAACAAACGGAGCAAGCTTGGTTATATTATGGGGCAGCTTGAGGAAGGTGATGTAGCTATCGTTTCTGAGGCTGGTGTTCCCTGTATTTCCGATCCGGGCTATGAATTGATTGTCGCCGCCAGCCAGCAGGGTATACCAGTAGTGCCCATTCCGGGGGCTTCGGCGGTTACTGCGGCGCTATCCGTCTCCGGATTGGCTACCGATAGGTTTACATATGTCGGTTTTCTGCCGCGCAAGTCTGGTGAGAGGCGGCGTCTTCTGGAGTCGGTGGCTTCCGAGCCGGGCACTATTGTCGCCCTGGAAGCGCCGCACCGGCTGAGGCAGGCGCTGGCAGATATAGTGTTCGTTCTAGGAGACAGGCGGGTAGCCGTTTGCCGTCAGCTTACCAAGATGCACGAGGAGGTTTTCCGGGGAACGGTAACACAGGCTATGGAATACTTCACCGGGCCCAGGGGTGAGTTCACCCTGGTTATCGAGGGATGCAGGGATAAGGCTCAACCACAGCTGACCCCGGACGTTGAGCGACAGCTGGGAGAGATGTATCTCTCCGGGGCGACGGCTAAAGAAGCGGTCGCCAGTGTGGCTGAGCAAACCGGTCTATCAAAGAAAGAGATTTACCGTGCCTGGCTCAAGCTATCATAGAATGTGAAAGGAGTTTGCCATGCGCCGAGGTTGTATGTCATTGGGAGAGGTTAAGTGCGACATTTGCAAGCGCAACATACCCTACCCCGAACGTTATCTGGTGGTTGATGAAGAGGGCGGGGTTGAGGTGGAAAAGGGAGAGGCAGTCCACTACTGTATTGAGTGCGCCCTGCAGAAGAACTACGCACGATATAAAGAGGAAAAGGGTGAGCGGATACTTACCTTCTTCTCGGAACCGAATATCGCTAGCGAATAAATTACTGAAGAGCCCGGGGTATCTGCTCCGGTAGCGGAGCCTGCCAGGTGTTCTCTTTCGTGGTTGGTTTAATCCCCGGCCTGTTTTTAAGCGATTATGATATTATTAGCTAGTTTGTTGGTGGCTCAGTAATATGGGTGAGAGGATTTTTATCGGCGTTGCCTGGCCTTATGCCAACAGCCCGTTGCATCTGGGGCATATTGCCGGCGCCTATCTGCCGCCGGACATATTTGCCCGCTATCACCGCACCAAGGGCAACGAGGTGCTGATGGTATCGGGATCAGACCAGCACGGTACGCCGATAACCATCCGGGCGGAGCAGGAAGGAAAGACGCCGGCTGAGATAGCCGGTAAGTATCACCTGCAGTTCCTCGAATCCTGGCAGAAGCTGGGCATTTCCTTTGACCTGTTCACCACCACCGGCACCGAAAACCACGCCCGGGTGGCGCAGGACATGTTTCTTACCCTGCTGAATAAAGGCTATATCTATAAAGATATAGTCAAGCAGGCATTCTGTGCCCGATGCCGGCGATATTTACCCGACCGCTATATCGAGGGCACCTGCCCCCACTGTGATTATAGCGGTGCCAGGGGCGACCAGTGTGAACAGTGCAGTAAGCCGCTGACACCGGAGGAACTTGTTAAAGCACGATGCGGCATCTGTGGCAATGCTCCCGAGTTCAAGGACTCGGAGCACTTCTTTTTAAGGCTTACCGCCTTTGAAGATAAGCTGTTGCCCTGGGTTAGAAAGCAGGAACACTGGCGGCCCAACGTGCTCAACTTTACCCTTAGCTATCTGAAGGAGGGGCTCAAAGACCGGGCGATAACCCGTGACATTGACTGGGGGATACCACTGCCCCTTGAAGGCTTTCCCGGTAAGTGCCTCTACGTCTGGTTTGAGGCGGTTATCGGATACCTCTCAGCAGCCAAGGAGTGGGCAAAGTCGGCCGGTGACGAAGATAAATGGAAGCTGTTCTGGCAGGGTGATGTCAAGAGCTATTACTTTATCGGTAAGGACAACATCCCCTTCCATACTATGATCTGGCCGGCGATGCTTATGGGATACGGCGGGCTCAACCTGCCCTACGATGTGCCGTCCAACGAATACCTGACTATCGAAGGCAAAAAGCTATCCAGCAGCCGCAACTGGGCGGTATGGGTGTCAGATTACCTTTCCCGCTACGACCCGGATCCGCTGCGCTACCTGCTATCGGTAAACATGCCCGAGACC
>DAOUSH010000087.1 GCA_030627335.1 Dehalococcoidia bacterium
GCTCTTTCCTGTTCAATACCACCATCTCCTTCATGGTGACATTTTCCCAGAACAGTTAGATGGTGACAAAATTGTAGAACATCAACAAGGACCCTTACATACCCTTGACATTCTAAAAACATTGTGATATGTTTACCCACTGCTGTTTCTTAAAAAATTGGATATGCTCTTTGCCTTTGTACCTAAATCAACGAAGGCATAGTTATAAGGATATAAACTATTCAGGAAAGGAGAGCATATGAACAAGGAGCAATAGACATCCAGTCTTCAGCCCTTAAACACGCAAAGACACATTTCCCAAGTATTGTTCAATATGGTATCTATTATCTTATCTATTAACCAGGCAAAAGGAGTATGAATGGATACATTTTTATTAAGACCGCCCAAAACAACAAGACGAGACTTTCTTAAGATTGCCGGTGCGTCGCTAGCCCTGCTGGGGCTTAGCCAAACGCTAACACCAAAAGTGGTTAAAGCCCTGGAATCGACATCGGGTAAGCCAGCTGTAATATGGCTTGAAGGGCAAGACTGCGCCGGCTGCACCGAGTCCTTCCTCAACAGCCAGGAACCACTGGCAGTCTCGTTACTTCTGGACACCATTTCACTACGCTACCACGAAACCGCTATGGCTGCATCAGGATACCATTCCGAAGAGGCGCTGGAGGCAACAATCGCCGAAGGCGGTTATATCCTGGTGATAGAGGGCTCAATCCCCCTGGCCGAGGACGGGCTCTACTGCACCGTCGGCGGCAAAACCTTCAGAGACATTGTACATGATGCAGCGGAAAATGCGGCGGCTATCATTCCGGTTGGTTCCTGCGCCGCCTACGGGGGCATCCCCGCCGCCGGTCCCACCGATGCCGTCGGTTACCTTTTCCGCGGTACCAAAAAGCACCACTACTATGATGATGTTACCGGAGATACACCGGTAATCAACCTGCCCACCTGCCCGTTACACCCTGAGCGACTGGTGGCGGTTATTGTCCACTACCTGACCTTTGGCACGGTGCCACCGCTGGACGATTTCAACCGACCGCTCGCCTTTTACGGCACCCTACAGCACGAGAACTGTGAGCGGCGCGGCCACTTTGAAGCCGGGCGCTTCGTCACAGACTGGGGAGACCCGGACCAGCAGGGATGGTGCCTCTATCTCAAGGGTTGCCGCGGTCCCTGGTCGTACCAGGACTGCTGGAAACGGCTGTGGAACAACCGGACGAGTTACTGCATCGCATCCAACGCCCCCTGTGTCGGTTGCAGTGAGCCCGAGTTCTACGAGACCTTCAGCCCGCTTTACGAACGCCGGTTTGACGTGGAACTGCCGGGCATCGGCAGGGTAAACATAGACAAGGTGATGGCTACTATCGCCGGAGTCACTGCCGCCGGTGTTGGCATTGATATGCTTATCAGCCGCATGAAAGAAAGCGGGAAGGAGAGTTAAATGACACGTATTAAAATCGACCCAATAACCCGTATCGAAGGCCACCTTAGTATTGAGGTAGAGGTTGAAAATGGCGTGGTCACAGATGCCTGGTCCGCCGGCAACATGGTACGCGGCTGGGAGATTATACTACAGGACAAAGACCCCCGGGACGCCCCATACATAACCAGCCGTATCTGCGGTGTGTGCGAAGGGGTGCACAGCATCTCCTCGGCTCATGCACTGGATGATGCCTTCGGCATTGATGTACCGGAGGCGGGCAGGATAATGCGCAACCTCTTCTGCTCCGGCATGTATATGGCCGACCACTACATACACTTCTATGTGCTTTCAGCCCTCGACTACCTGGATATAATGGCAATAGCCGGCTATACCGGTAACGACCCGGGACTGCTAGCCATCAAGGATAAAATCGTCTACCTGGTAACACACAACGATACCTCGCCCTTTACCCCCCGTTACGCACCGGACGAGTTTTCCGTCAATGACCCGGAAACAGTTACCACGCTGGTATCGCACTACATCAAGGCGATAGAGCTTAAAGCCAAATCAGGCGCGATGCTTGCAGCCATTAGCGGCATACAGCCCCACCCAAATACCATCAACGTCGGCGGCTGTATGGCTACCCCCACCAGGGAACAGCTGATAGAAGCCAGAGCCCTGTGGGAAGAGCAGGTGGATTTCGTCAACAATGTCTATATCCCGGATGTAACAGCAGTCGGCACTGGGCCGTTGTTGCCACTGGCTGTGGCAGGTCTGGGCGGTGGACATCAAAACTACCTATGCTACCGGATGTTCCCCGAGAGCGATGTTAAAAGCAGCAGCGACCGCCCCTTCGGCGGCAGCGACCACCTGTTCAAGGGTGGTGCTATCATCGGCGGAGCCCTTAACCCGGCGGAAGCGGTTGACTTTAACCAGATTACCGAGGCCGTCAAGTACTCCTGGTACGATTACCCGGATGGCACCGACAGTCTTCACCCTAGCGAGGGAGTGACCAAACTCAACCCGAGAAAAGAGGGCGCTTATTCATTCGTTAAAGCGCCACGCTACAAGGGGAATCCTATGGAGGTCGGCCCTCTAGCCAGAGGTCTGGTAAATCAATACCCCGAGCTTATGGCTCTCGTCGCCGCCGGCGCCCAGCCAGGCGCAGTCGCCCGTCACTTCTGCCGCGCCATCGAGTCCAAGAGAATCGGCGAAGCCGGACTTACCTGGATAGACCGCCTGATTGATATAGCCACCGCCGGCCCAATAGTGGGTATGAAAGATATACCGACACCGAAGTCGGCACAGGGCTTTGGAACCTGGGATGCGCCACGGGGAGCCCTGGCCCACTGGGTAAACATCGAGGGTGGCCGCATCAAGAACTATCAGATTGTGGTCCCCAGCACCTGGAACGCTTCGCCACGGGGCGAAAAGGGTGTGCGGGGTCCCTACGAGGAGTCATTAATAGGCGCTCCGGTGCCCGATACCGACAACCCGATCAATCTGGTGCGCATCATACGTTCCTTTGACCCCTGTCTGGCATGCGCCATCCACTTGATCAACCCGGAGACAAACGTTATTAAGGTCCATAAGGTAAATTAAGGGGGTAATGAATATAATGGCAAATTCAGATGTTCAGCAAAAACGACACCCTCTGGTGTTTCTTATCCTTCTCAGGCTAACCTTAGTGTCGGTTCTCTTCCTGATAGTCACCGGCTTTTATATCCACTATCCCTTCATAGGTAACGGTGGGGGATTTCTCATGTCACTGATGCGCGGGGTGCATTTCTTCGCCGCCGGCATCTTGA
>DAOUSH010000118.1 GCA_030627335.1 Dehalococcoidia bacterium
CCGCCACCGCCTCGGAGGGCTTTATCGCTCTGGCGGCAGCTCAATCAGCAGCCCAGGGCAAAGAGCTGGACGATGTCATCAGAACAGTTAATGAGGTGATGGAACACGCCCATATGTTTCTCGCCCTGGACACCATCCGCCACGCCTACCGCACGGGACGAATACCTAAAATCGCCACCCAGGTGGGCACGGCGCTGGGGGTCAAGCCACTGCTGACCATCTCCGGCGGAGTGGTGCACCTGATTGGTGTGGCCAGAACCAGGCAGCGCGGTGTGGAACGGCTCATAGAGAATATGAAGCGTAAAGTAGACGACCGGCCGGTTCACGTCGCCGTAATGCACACCGCCGTGCCCGAGGAAGGGGAGAAACTCAAGCAACTCATCTCAGACGAGTTTGACTGTAAAGAGTTGTTCTTAACCGAGGTCAGCCCCATTATCGGCTACGCCATCGGCACAGGGGCGCTGGGGCTCGCCTTCTATTCACTGCCCACTGAATAATAGCAATTCACTGCCCGTCTTCCGGCTCGTCAATATCACCTATCAGGGTAGGCTCTCTAGCCGGCAATTTCAGGGCTTTAATCATACTGACCGCATTACGTGGGGCATAGCCCTGCCAGTGATTGTTGAAGAAGGCAAAGGTCAGCCTGGTCTGCCGGCTGGCTGACTTTACCCTCTGCGATAGCTCCTGTATCTCATTATCCGAATAGAGATATCTGTAGCGGGTTTCGCTATCCCCCCGCCACCAGTTTTCGGCGTTGCGCCCATGGAAGCGGAGGTAGGCTATATCCGAGGTTAGCGGCACCTCCGGGGCTATCGATGATTTGAACTTCGGCTCGTCAATCTGTACCCAGGTGGTATTGCTTGCGGCAAGCTGCCGGGCTGTATCCGGGTCATCGCTCCAGCTCCTGTGCCTCAGCTCTACCGCCAGTCTGTATTGGGCAAAGGTCTGGCTTAAGGCAGCCAATATCTGCCGCCCAAAATCATTGTTCTTGAAGCTCGACGGAAACTGAGCCAGCAACGCCCCCAGTTTGCCCTGCCCCACCAGCGGCTCCAGGCTTTTCTTAAAGACATCAACATCACGCTGTGATATGGTGGCATCAATACCCGTAGCCTGCTCATACATCCCGGGGTGGGTGAACTTCTGCCACAGCTTGGCGGTAAAGAGAAAGCCATCTGGCACTCTATGAGCCCACTTGCGGACGCGCTCCGGGTCCGGCGGGCTGTAGAAGGAGCTGTTAATCTCTACCGTATTAAAAAACTGGCTGTAGTAGCCGAGCTCGTCAATCTTGCCACCGGGATAGAAATAGCCCTTCCAGGTGCCCTCGCCCCTGGGGTAAGACCAGCCCGAGGTGCCGATATACAGCCCGATCTGCCCTGCCATTGTCGTTATCACCCCCGCCAGACGCTCAGAAAAACGATTCGGCTATTTATCTGGCTTGGACCCGGGCTATTAAAGCAGTGTCGGCACATCCTTACCGGCTTCTTCCGCCAACCCGGCTTTGCTTTCCTTATTCCTGGTTCTTGCCTTGAATACCTTGGCCAGCTCGGAAGACCTGGTGTAGTATTCCCTTACCTTGGCTATATCGCTTAGCTCTGACAGTATTACGGTAACGTCCAGCAAGCCTTTCTCCCGGGGATAGTCCCCGTTTCTAATGACGGCTTGCGGAGCGAAGTTCTTGAGATAATCGCCGAGCTCCTTGACCAGCTCCATATTCATCTCTTTGACCGGGGCGGAAAGCAGGTACAGGGCTCTTTGAGCATCCTGGGGGTCACACTCGACTGACAGGTCGCTGAGGGCTTGGTCCATTGCCTCAAAACCCTTATGAGTCCGGGTACCCCGCTTGCGGAAGTCCCGCCCCCAGTCCGTGGGGAAGGTGATAAGCGGCAGTTTTATCTCGCCGTAGCCGATAGCCGTCCAGCCGCACAGGGTCTGTATTATATCCCCGGCATCAAGAACCTTGGCACCGATGTGCTTCACCTTCTTCTCCTCACCGGCACACAGCAGGTCAAAGAATGGCTCGGCTATCAGCCGATTTATTTCCATTATGTTGCTCTGTAACGAGTAGTCCTTTCTGATATACCGCTGGTTCTCAATGAGGATAACGGCATCGGCTATTTGATAGGTGGATTTAAGGCATACCGCCGTGTTATAGAGGGCTCTTTCCTCATTCGCCTCTTCATGCTCAAAGGGGAGGACCAGCATGGCATAAACCGGTTTATCGGCATAGCGCTCCTTCAGAAACTTGGCTATTACCGGCGCCGCACCCGA
>DAOUSH010000007.1 GCA_030627335.1 Dehalococcoidia bacterium
GCACAGCCGCTATTTACCACCAGCGCCCTTATAGTCTTGCTGGGCAGCCTTTCCCGGCACAGTATAACAGGTGCCGACTTCATCTTATTTGAGGTGAACACACCGGTGGTAACACAGGCAACCTCGGAGAGGAGGATGCCCAGATCAAGGTTATTTCCGGCGTCCTTTTTTATACCGGCACAGGTGGTGCCAGCCATAAATCCCTTTGCCGAGGTAACTGTCCCCCCGGGGATAAGCTCAGGTGCGGTTTCCATTATTGTTAAACTATATCATAGAAGCATAGCTGGGGCAATGAGAATTAGGTTAAAGGTTACTGGATAGGAAGGCCTGCCTATAATAATTTAATCGTTGGCAGTGGGCTTGTCGATGGCACTCCTTAACCCTTTTACAAAGGATGCTATGGCTTCCGTTGGCTCTTCAGCTTTCATAAGCTGAATTATACGGCTGCCGACTATCACCCCATCCGCCAGACGGGCTACCTGCCGCACCTGCTCCGGTGTCGATATGCCGAAGCCAACACAAAGCGGCTGGGCGGCTAGAGCCTTCACCCTGGCTATGAACGTCTCCAGGTCGGCGGGCAGGCTTTCTCTGGCACCGGTAACACCTGTTACCGACACCAAATAGATAAAGCCCCGAGACCTTTCGGCGACCAGCCTGATGCGTTCTTGGGTGCTGGTCGGAGCCAGCAGATAGATAAGGTCAAGCCCCTGCCTCTTAGTTATGGCCTCCAGCTCTGAGCCTTCCTCCGGCGGTAAGTCTGGGATGATCAGACCATCAACCCCGGCGTCGGCACAGTCCCTGCAGAATAGCTCGGCTCCATGCCATAAGACCGGATTGAAGTAGCTCATAAAGACCAGAGGTATATCAACCATCTGGCTTAGCTGACTGGCTACCTCAAGGCAGATTTTGGGGGTAACCCCGTTCTGTAGGGCATAGTGGCTTGCTTTTTGAATGGTGGTGCCATCGGCAAGGGGGTCGGAGAATGGTATTCCCAGTTCTATAATGTCACAGCCGCTTTTAGCCAGTATGGGAACGACCTTCAGGGTGGCTTCAATACTGGGGTAGCCGACGGTAACATAGGCTATGAGGGCTTTATGCTCCGGTCGGTTAAAGACGGAGTCGATGCGGTTCAAGGCTGCACCCCCAGTGCCTCAACGACGATGTCCATATCCTTATCGCCGCGTCCGGAAAGATTGACCACGATAATCTTCTCTTTATCCAGTGAACCGGCTACACCGGCGGCGTAGGCTATGGCGTGGGCTGGTTCCAGTGCCGGGGTGATGCCTTCGGTGCGGCATAGAAGTTGAAAGCCGTCGAGGGCTTCTTTATCGTTTATCGCAACATATTCAACACGCCCGCTATCCTTGAGGTAGCTGTGCTCGGGGCCGACGCCAGGGTAATCCAGCCCGGCGGAAACGCTGTGGGTCTCTCTGATCTGTCCGTTTTTATCCTGAAGAAGGTAGGATTTAGACCCGTGAAGCACCCCCATTTTCCCGGCGACCAGCGAAGCGGCGTGCTCACCGGTGATGATTCCCCTCCCGGCAGCCTCCACGCCGATGAGCTTGACGTTCTTATCTTCAAGAAAGGGATAGAAGATACCGATGGCATTGCTGCCGCCACCGACACAGGCGATTATATAATCAGGCAGGCGCCCCAGCTTTGCCAGAGCCTGTTCCCTGGTTTCTTTGCCGATTACCGATTGAAAGTCTCGCACTATCATAGGGTAGGGGTGGGGGCCGACCACCGAGCCGAGGAGGTAGTGTGTCTCCTGGGGGTGGGTCACCCAGTCTCTAATTGCCTCGTTGATGGCATCCTTAAGCGTTCGGCTGCCCCCGGAGACCGGCCTTACCTCGGCACCCATCAGCTTCATGCGGAAGACATTGAGAGACTGGCGGCGGATATCCTCCTCGCCCATATAGATGATGCACTCCAGTCCCAGCATAGCGCATACGGCGGCGGTAGCCACCCCGTGCTGTCCTGCTCCGGTTTCGGCGATAATCCTGTGCTTGCCCATCCTGCGGGCGAGAAGACCCTGCCCCAGGGCGTTGTTAATCTTATGAGCTCCGGTATGAGCCAGATCTTCCCTCTTGAGAAAAATATGGGCACCACCGCAGTGCTTGCTCAGCCCTTCCGCCGGATAGAGCGGCGTTGGCCTGCCCGAATAGTCCCGTGATAGCTCGTTAAACTCAGCCCAGAAGAAGGCGTCTGTCTTTACATGATTGTAGGCTTCCGTCAGCTCGTCCAGCACCGGCATCAGTGTCTCGGGAACGAATCGCCCGCCGTAGTCGCCGAAGTATCCTCTTTCGTCAGGTTGCACTTGCCTGCCTCCTTTTAGATTATATTATAACCCCTTACCCTTTATGAAGAGGAGAGGTAAGGTGGTTTTAAGAGAGGTTTCGCCTCTCTTTGGCTTTCCTTACTATATCAATAAAGGCTTTAATTTTTGAAATATCTTTACAGCCGCCGGTCTCGACGCCGGTGGAGACGTCGACTCCCCAGGGCTTAACCCTCTCTACCAGTTGCCCGACGTTGTCTTTATCGAGACCGCCGGCGATAATCACCGGGAACCTGGCTGATACCTCCTCCGCCAGTTGCCAGTCGAAGGCCTTCCCCGTGCCGCCGTAGACTTTACCGAACCGCGAATCGAGCAGGCAGACAAGCCTTTCGCTATTAAACATCCGGCAGCCCGTCTCTATTTCGGCAAGGATGTCGCTGTTTGTCCTGCCGGCTGGTACATGGACGGCCTTGATAATCGGCTTTTCAATCTCCTGGCAGTAGCCCCAGCTTTCATCGCCGCTCAGTTGCACCCAATCCAACCGACAGTGGTAAGCGATGCGGTTGATTTCGCCAGCCGAAAGGTTAACAAAAACGCCGACCACCATCGGGTGGGATTTCATGTTATGGACGGCTTCCGATATCATTAACGCCTTCTCCGGGGAGACCTGACGGCGGCTGGGGGCAAAGACCAGCCCTATGAAATCGGCGCCGGCTTTAGCCGTTGCCAGGGCATGCTCTATCTCGGTTAGCCCGCAGATCTTGACTCTGGTCACAATAATAGCTCCTTCATTCTGGCGGCAATGTTGCGGGCTGACATCAGGTACTCGCCGACGAGAACGGCGTTAATACCCATCTGGCTCATTTTCTCTATGTCGCTGCGGTCTTTGATACCGCTCTCGCTGACCACTATACGGTCGGGTAAAACGAGCGGTCGCAGACGTTCGGTGGTGGCAGTATCGACGGTGAAGGTGCTGAGGTCGCGGTTGTTGATGCCAATAATATTAGCCCGGCACCTGTGGGCGGTTTCCAGTTCGGTTTCGTTGTGCACTTCTACCAGACAGCTCATCCCCAGCTGGTGGCTCAGCCCTAACAGCTCCTCCAGTTGCTGGCAGCTAAGGATAGCCACGATAAGCAGCAGGCTATCGGCGCCGTAAGCCCGGGACTCGTATATCTGGTAGGGGTCGTGGATAAAGTCCTTTCTCAGCAGGGGCGTCCTGTTACCCAGAGACTTCCTGATGTCTCTTATGTGGTCGAGGTTGCCCTGGAAGTGTCTGGTTTCAGTCAACACCGATACCGCCGAAGCGCCGTTGTCGGCGTAGGTCTGGGCTATCGCCACCGGGTTAAAATCGTGGCGGATAACCCCCTGGGAAGGCGATGCCTTCTTCACCTCGGCGATGAGCTGAATGCGCTCGCCACAGAGAGCCGAGGCGAAGTTGAGCGGCGGAGCCTTCTCCAGCGCTACCCTTCGCAGTTCTGCCAACGGGAAGCTTCTTTTTTTCGATTCAAGCTCCGGTATGTTATCGGCGACTATCTTTTCCAGAATCATCGGCTGTTACCTAATCCAGGCTGTTGCTTAATTCGATTAACTGCTCCAGTTTAGCCAGGGCACGGCCATTATCTATCGCCTCTCTGGCAAGGGCTGCCCCTTCCTGGAGCGTATTCACCCTGTCGCCAGCCAGCATGGCGGCGGCGGAGTTCATCAGCACCGCATCCTGCCTGGGACCCGGAGTCCCCGTCAGTACTCCACGTAGAAGATCGGCATTTTCATCGAGGGTACCGCCAGCCAGGCTATCCCGGCTGGATTTAGTTAAGCCGAGGTCGTCGGGGCTGATGGAGTAGTTATTAATGTCGTCATCCTTGAGCTCGCAGATATATGTTTTTCCGGTGACTGTGATTTCGTCCAGCCCGTCCTCGCCGTGAACGACCAGAGCATGGCGACAGCCCAGACCCTGTAACACTATCGCCATCTTTTCCAACAGAGAGACGTCGGCTACACCCAACACCTGAGATTTAGCTCTGGCGGGGTTGGTCAGGGGGCCGAGTATATTGAACACGGTGCGGATGCCGATCTCGCGACGCGGAGCCGCGGCATGCTTCATCGCCGGGTGAAATGACGGGGCGAACATAAAACCTATGCCCACCTCTTCGATACACCTCTTGACCTGTTCCGCATTAAGGTTAATCTTGACCCCCAAAGCCTCCAGGACATCGGCACTGCCGCACTGGCTACTCATAGCCCGGTTGCCGTGCTTGGCTACTCTAAGCCCGGCGCCGGCGGCAACAAAGGCGGCCGCCGTGGAGATATTAAAGGTTTGGGAGCCATCACCGCCGGTACCGCAGGTATCCACCACCGGCTCACCTATATTCACCGGAATAGCCTTGGCCCTCATTGTTTTTGCCAGCCCGACTATTTCATCAATTGTTTCCCCTTTTAGCCTGAGGGCGGTGACGAAAGCGCCGAATTGGGCTGGTGTCGCCTCGCCGTTCATTATCTCCTCCATAACAGATGACGCCTGTCCTTCGGTGAGTGACTGTCCCGATACCAGTAGATTTATGGCTTCTTTAATCATCCTAGCCTCCTGTCATAAGAAAATTCTTTAGTATCTCTTTACCGGCCTGGGTCATAAACGATTCCGGGTGAAACTGGATACCCTCCACCGGGTATTGGCAATGCCGCAATCCCATAATAGTGCCGTCGTCTGTCCAGGCGGTTACTTCAAGGCAGTCGGGCAGTCCATTGCGCTGTACCGCCAGCGAGTGGTAGCGGATGGCGGAAAAGGGGTTGGGTAGCCCGCTAAACACCCCCTGGTTGTTGTGGTGTATAAGGGAAGACTTGCCGTGCATGATTTCCTTTGCTTGTGCGATAGTAGCTCCATAGCTATAGCCGAGGCATTGGTGCCCCAGGCATACGCCGAGCACCGGCAGTCTGGGAGCGAAATATCGAATGGCATCGTTAGAGATGCCCGCCCGTGCCGGTACTGAAGGTCCGGGGGATACCACTATCCGCTGCGGTTTGAGCTTTTCAATATCGTTAAGCGTCGTCTTATCGTTGCGCACCACCACTACTTCTTCCCCCAGCTCGCTCAGGTACTGGAAGAGGTTGTAGGTAAAACTGTCATAGTTATCAATAAGTAACAGCATAATCAGCCTCAGGTATTGGGCTCGTTTTCAGCCTGGTCGATGGCTATAAGCAGTGCCCGGGCTTTATTCATACTTTCCTCGTACTCACGCTCCGGTATGCTATCGTAGACGACACCGCAACCCGCCTGCGTATAGGTGATGCCCTTCTTGACAACCATAGTCCTTATGGCTATTGCCATATCCATATTGCCGGAGAATGACAGGTAACCAACGGCGCCGGCATAAACGTCCCTCTTTTCCGGCTCAAGCTCGGCGATTATCTCCATAGCCCTGATTTTGGGCGCCCCGGAGACCGTGCCCGCCGGGAAGCAGGCGCGCAGGGCGTCAAAGGCGTTCATATCTCGGCGTAGTCTACCCTGCACGTGGGTTACAAGGTGCATAACGTGTGAATAGCGCTCGACCTCCATCAAATCGCTAACCTCGACGGTGCCCGGCTGGCTCACCCGCCCGATGTCGTTACGCCCCAGGTCAACCAGCATAATGTGTTCGGCGCGCTCCTTTTCATCACCTTTCAATTCCTTTTCCAGCGCCGCATCCTCGGCTGGGGTTTTGCCCCTTGGTCTGGTTCCGGCCAGGGGGCGGGTCATTACCATGCCATCTTCTACCCTCACCAGAATCTCAGGGGAAGCCCCGATGATATAGAAATCGTTAAAGTCGAGAAAGAACATATACGGGGAGGGGTTAATGGTGCGTAGCGCCCGATAAATCTCGAAGGGGGCGACGCTGGTCGGCTGAGACAGCCGTTGAGACAGAACCACCTGTATGGCTTCGCCATCGGTGATATAACGCTTTATCCTGAGGACGCTTTCTTCAAACGCTTCCCGGGAAAAGTTGGAGGAAAGCCTGTCCCCGTTGACATAATGAGGGGTGGTTCTGGTGGGCTGGCTCGATTTTATTGGCTGATTCAGCCTATCTACCAGATCGTTTATCCTGTCCACCGCCTTGTGATAAGCCGTCTCGATGTCCCCGTCGAGATGGACGTGGCTCAAGACCTTGATTTTATGGGTGGCGTGGTCGAAGACAAGCATGGTATCGACGAACATAAAAAGCGACTCGGGTAAGCCCAGCGGGTCGCTGTCCGGAGAGGGCAGGTCCTCGAAGCGGGTTGCCGTTTCGTAAGCCAGGTAGCCCACGGCGCCGCCGCAGAAACGGGGAAGACCACTGACGGGTATTATTTTGTATTTGTTTAGCTCCTCGGCAATGCGTGGCATTGGGTCTATCTTATCCCGTCCACTGGTGGTTAGCACCTGGTACGGCTCGGTGCCGATGAAGCTGTAACGAGCCAGCCGCTCGCCACCCTCTACGCTTTCCAGGAGAAAGGAGTGCCCGCCGCGGTTAATCTTCAGGAAAGCGGAAACGGGCGTTTCCAGGTCGGCAATGATTTCACGGTATACGGGTACCAGGTTGCCGTCCTTCTTGAGTTTCTTAACCTCTTCCAGTGTCGGGTAAAACATTTTCCCCCTCACTAATATAATAACCCCTCGCCCATAGGGGCGAGGGGTTATCCTTCGCGGTGCCACCCTAATTGGTCGCCGTTAAACGACCATCTCTTTCAGGTACGGCTTCCTAAAAATGAAGCGATACCCTGGGTTATACTAACGGTACCCTCTCCGTCAAAGCCTACTCGGGATATCCCTTTCGGTTTGAGGCTCCCGAGTCCATTCAGCCCTGTCATCGGCGCCGGCTCACACCTTACCCGGCTCTCTGTGCCTAGCTGGCGGGCTTACTAGTCTCGTTCCCAGCCTTTCTCTATAAAGTTGTAGGCAGTATACACCAGCTACTTGATTATTGTCAAGTAGCTGGTGTATTTATGGGTTGCAGTTGTAGCTAGGGCTGTATTTTACCCGAAAGCCTCTTTTCTATGGCGGCAACGGCATCCATAATTGCTGATTTTAACAGCTCTATCTGTTGCAAGGCGCTCTTCGTTGACTGTTCAACCTTGGAAATCTTCTCGCCGGCGACTCGGGCGGCTTCGCCGGCGGCTTTCTCGCCGGCTTTTCTAGCTTCCTCGGCAGCGTCACGGGCATTCTTTGCCGCCTCATCAGCCAGTCTGATACTGTCCTCAATTCCATCCAGTATCTGAGGTAGTGGCTGGGTCATTATTTTCCTGGGTTCGGTCTCGTTAGCCATTATTGTCCTCCCTCCATCTGTTTTACACTTGATTATACATTATATACTTATGCCTTATCGGTAGTAAATAGATAATCTGTACGGTGTAATAGTACAAAAGATAAGAATTAGGAGAAAGTGGAGCCGTGGATAGGGAGTAGTTGGCTAGTTCTATTGGCTTCCCTTTGTCGAGTCCCTTTTCGGGGGGAATTTTACCGGAGAAATCTTCAGTCTGAGGTCACAGGACAGACAGCGATTCGCTTCCTTAACTGCTGATTCTTCGTCGTAGGTATGCTCTACCATGTTGAAGTTACCGCTTCTCTGCTGTGGTGGCAGGCAGGGTGCTTCCCGGCGCTGTTGGCAGGCGAAGCCCTGTTCACAGCCAAGCCAGGCTTCGGGTTCTTCGGCCGGTGCCAGTTTCTCGTCTATGATGCCGCTGCCGCCAAGGTACTTATCTATGGCGATAGCCCCTCTTCTACCGGCAGCGATGGCTTTAATGACCGATGCCGGTCCGGATACGGCGTCGCCACCGGCGAAGACGCCCTTTCTGCTGGTAGCGCTGTCACCGTTGTCGATCTTAATCAGGTTGCCCCGCCCGGTTGCCACCTGGAAGCCCTCGGGAACCTCGGACATCTGACCGATGGCGGCGATGACGGTGTCGTAGTCGGTGATGAACTCACTGCCCTCGATGGGTTCGGGGCGCCGCCGTCCGCTGGCGTCGGGCTCGCCCAGCTTCATGCGGAGACACTGGAGCTTAACCGCTCCGTTTTCCTGCCATATCTTGGCTGGTGCCGTAAGGTAGACGATGTTTATTTTCTCCTCTAGGGCGCCGTCGACCTCCTCGTCGCTGGCTGGCATCTCGTGGCGCGTCCGGCGGTAGATAATATCTACATCTTTGGCGCTGAGCCTTATGGCGGAGCGGGCGGCATCAATGGCGACATTGCCGCCGCCGATAACGGCTACACGGTTCCCTGTCTTCACCCTTCGCCCCAGGCTGACGTCTCTCAGGAAGGATATGGCGTCCACCACGCTGGGGCTGTCCTCACCCTCCACCCCCATGCTAGTACCCCGGTGGGCACCGACAGCCAGAAAAACGGCATCGTAGCCCTGCTCAAAGAGATTATCCAGGGACTCTATTCTGGTGCCAGTCTTGATTTCAAACCTGCCCTGCCTGATTTCATCAATTTCGGCATCCAGCACTTCGTCGGGCAGGCGGTATTCGGGTATGCCGACCCGCAGCATACCACCGGCCGCCGGCAGGGCTTCGAAAACGGTAACGCCATGCCCCAGGTTGGCGAGGTAGTAAGCCGCAGTCAAGCCGGCCGGGCCCGAACCGACTATAGCCACTTTCTTGCCCGATGATGGTGCTTTAATTGAGCTTTTCTTCCAGGCTCCGGTATCCCTTTCGGCGGCGAAGCGTTTGAGATTCTTTATGGAAATAGCCTCGTTCACATCACCACGGCGGCAGACGCCCTCGCAAGGGTGGTCACAAACATAGCCTAGTACCATGGGGAAAGGGACCTTCTCCCTTATCACCGCCGCCGCTTTGGCGTATTTTTTCTCATATATAAAACGGATATAACGGGGGATATCTATCCCCGCCGGGCAGGTGTTACGGCAGGGAACGAGCGCTGCTTCACGGCTCTTGCCCGCTTCCAGTAGCCCGTTCTTGTCCCTGAGGGCACCGGTGGGGCAGACCTCGATGCAGGCGCCGCAAAAACGGCAGTTGGCATCGGCTAGGGAGCGATCGAAGGCGGTGCCGACATAGGTGTCCTTGCCCCTCATTATAAACGACAGCACCCCAACGCCGCGCAGTTCGTGGCAGGCTCTAACGCACCGCCCGCACAGTATGCACTTATCCAGGTCGTGCTCGAATAGGGGATTGCTGCTGTCGACTGGTATGTCCCTGGGGTGAGCTCTCAGACGTTGCTCGCTAACACCCAGATACTGGGCGACTGCCTGTAACTGGCAATTAAGGTTGGACGAGCACACCAGGCAATCGAACGGATGGGCAGCGAGCGTCAGCTCCATAGCGATACGGCGTATGTGCTCTACCCGGGGCGTTACGGTTTTAACCACCATACTCTCCGCAGCTCTGGTGGTGCAAGATGTGGGCAGTCCCCGCATGCCCTTAATTTCAACGATGCACAATCGGCAGGCGCCGAGTGGGCTCAGGTCGGGGTGGTGGCACAGGTTCGGTATGTATATTCCGGCATCCAGTGCCGCCTCCAGCACCGTCTTCCCCTTTTTGGTAACGACCTCTCGTCCGTCGATATTGAGCGTTATTCTTTCCAAGTTACTTCCTCAGCTTGACTTGTCCAACTGCCGACGGGTATCGGCTTATCGGGCGTCTCCGGCTGTTCCCCGCTGACCTTGACCACGGCACTGAAACGGGACGGGCAAACGTCCAGGCAGGTGCCGCACTTGGTGCACTTTTCCTGGTCTATTACGTGTATCATCCTTTTGTCGCCGATGATGGCGTCGACCGGGCAGTTTCTCATACATATTAGGCATCCCTGGCACTTTTCCGGCAGGATGTGAAAGGAGATGAGGTTCTTGCAAACCCTGGCCGGGCACCTTTTCTCGTTGATATGGGATTCGTATTCCTCGCGGAAATACCTGATGGTGGTCAGCACCGGGTTGGGGCAGGTCCCCCCCAGAGCGCAGAGCGAGCCCAGCTTGATAGCCTCACCCAGCTCTAAAAGCAAATCTATATCTTCAAGCTTGCCCCTGCCCTCGGTGATGTCGGTCAGAATCTCCAGCATCTGCATGGAGCCCTCGCGACACATAACGCACTCGCCGCAGGACTCTGCCTGGGTGAAGGAGAGGAAGTATCGCGCCAGGTCAACCATGCAGGTATCGCTGTCGGTAATTATCATACCCCCGGAACCCATAATAGCCCCGGCGGCGGCTAACTGCTCGTAGTCGACAGGGAGGTCGAGAGCGCTGGCAGGCAAACAGCCTCCGGATGGGCCGCCGGTCTGCACCGCTTTGAACTCCTTGTTATTCGGGATACCCCCGCCGATGCCGTAGACAATCTGGCGGAGCGTGATGCCCATAGGCACTTCAATCAGGCCGGTTCGCCCCACCTTACCGGCCAGGGCGAAGGTCTTGGTTCCCTTGCTTTTCTCGGTGCCGAATCCAGTATAGGATTCGGC
>DAOUSH010000124.1 GCA_030627335.1 Dehalococcoidia bacterium
GCAATGGGTTGATGTAAGCCCAGCTACAGTGCGGGCTGATGATAAATAGCAGCGTCCAGATAAGACCGAAGCAGGTGAGCGGTTCTACCTTGGATGTTTTAACCGCCCTATAGAACTCCAGGGCTGCCAGTACTCCCCAGATGGCTGTTACTACAGTAAGCCAGGGCAGTGGCCCATCAAACCAGACGGCAGCTACCAGAACAGGCAGAAGGCAGGCCGCCGTGATAACCCTTTTCTTGAGCATATTACACTCTGCCGAAACGCCTTTGTCTCTGGCTATAGATTGCCAGAGCCTTCTCAATCTCTCTGGCGTTGAAATCAGGCCAGAGCACTTTGGTAAAGTAGTATTCGCTGTAAGCCGATTGCCACAGCAGGAAGTTGCTGATGCGTAGCTCGCCACCGGTGCGGATGACCAGGTCGACATAGGGCAGGTCGGCGGTGTAGAGGTGGCTGTTGAACAGCTCCTCGTTTATGTCTTGCGGGGATATGCCTTCGGCTATGATATTGCGCACTGCGTCCAGGATTTCAGCCCGCCCCCCGTAGTCGAAGGCGAGGCTCAGGTTCATTCCGGTATTGTTCCTGGTTAGCTCGGTAGCCCTTTCTATTGCCAGCTTAAGGCTCTGTGGCAGCCTTTCCAGGCGGCCTATATGGTGGATCTTAACACCGTTCTGGTGCAGTTCGGCGGTCTCTATCTCAATAGATTCCCCCAGTATCTTGAGCAGGCTGTTCACCTCTATCTTGGGGCGGTTCCAGTTCTCGGTGGAGAAGCTGTAGAGGGTGACATAATTTATATGGTATTCCCCCAGGCATTTGACCACTGAGCGGGTGCTCTCTATACCGGCGCAGTGGCCTTCGATACGGGGCAGGTTGCGCTGTTCCGCCCAGCGGCCGTTGCCGTCCATAATAAAGGCTATATGGTTGGGCAGACGGGAAAATTTCTTCATGGCTTTATTACGGTTTCTATTGTATCACAATATGGTAGAACTATTTACAGATTCGTGAGGGATAGGTTGGCCGCCGACAGGCTCTCATAAAAAGGGGGCTATAATAGCCCTTTAATTTATTGCTGCAAATAGATAATCTTTCCCTGCTTTGGTGCTTTTCTTAATCGGCTAGACCTCCAGAAGCCCCTTCTCCTTGCCCTGTCTGGCTTGCTCGGCGCTATCGATAAAGCTGTCGGTGAGCTTCTGCAATATGTCCATGGCGCGTTTTTGCTCGTCCTGTGATATTTCCTTGTTCTTTTCCTGCCGCTTCAGATCTTCGGCGGTGTCACGCCTCAGGTTGCGTATAGCTATTTTGCCTTCCTCCACCCTCCTTCTGACTATCTTAATCAGCTCCTGCCTTCTCTCCTCGGAGAGCGGGGGGATGTTCAGGCGAATGATGTTGCCATCAATGTTCGGGGTCAGTCCCAGGCTGGACTTCAGGATGGCTTTTTCTATGCTTCTGATACTGCTCGGGTCCCAGGGCTGGATGATGAGCAGGTTGGCTCCGGATGATGAGATACTGGCAATGTGTTTCAGCGGGGTGACAGCGCCGACGTAATCTACCTTGACGTACTCTATCAGGGCGGGGGTAGCCCGGCTGGTGCGGATGGCGGCTAATTCCCGAAGCATGGCATCACTAGATGCCTGCATCTTTACCTCGGCTTCGGCTAGAACCTCATCAGTCATGCTATTTCTCGTTGTTTATCAAAGTGCCGATATGCTCGCCGGTTATGGCGAGCTCAATACTGCGGTTGGCTTGCAGGTCAAAAACTATTATGGGCAGTTTGTTTTCCAGGCACAGGGAAAGAGCAGTGGAGTCCATTACCTGGAGGCGCATATTGAGAGCCTCGAGGTAGGTCAGGTGGTCGAACTTCTTGGCGTTGGGGTTCTTGTTAGGGTCGGCGCTATAGACACCGTCAACGTTGTTCTTGCTCATAAGCAGAACACCGGCTTCAACCTCTACTGCCCTCAGTGCGGCGGCGGTGTCGGTAGTCATATAGGGGTTGCCGGTGCCTCCGGCAAGGATGACGACTCTGCCCTTCTCCAGGTGGCGGA
>DAOUSH010000099.1 GCA_030627335.1 Dehalococcoidia bacterium
AGTACTGTCCCAATCTGCCATGGAGCACCTTGCCCACGAGCAACTCCGTAACCGCCTTTAATAAAATCACCATACTCAATAAGTTTACCAGCTTTAGCTCTTTCAATTAGTTTCTCGCGGATGCACTTTATACGAACATCACGCAGCATTATTAACCTCCTAGTTCTCCCTATCCTAAATCCCTGCCCTTTTTGTATGCCAATCCGTAGCCTGCTGATAGGCGTGGGCGATTTTCAGTATCGTTTCCTCTGCAAAGGGCTTGGCGATAATCTGCAGGCCTACGGGCAGTCCGTCGGCAAATCCTGCCGGGACGGAGATTGCCGGCAGTCCGGCGATGTTCACCGGCAGGGTACAGACATCGGAAAGATACATCTGCAACGGATCGTCTATCTTTTCACCAATCTTGAAGGGGACGGTGGGTGAGGTGGGGGTTACCAGGGCGTCGTATTTCTCAAAGGCGGCATCGAACTCCCGCCGAATCAATGTCCGCACCTTCTGCGCCTTGAGATACCAGGCGTCGTAGTAACCGGCGGATAGGGCGTAGGTGCCCAGCATTATGCGTCTCTTGACCTCGGCGCCGAAGCCATACTGGCGTGTCTTTTCCATCGCCTGCCACATACTATCGGCGTCCTGGCAGGAATAGCCGTATTTGACGCCGTCGTAGCGCGCCAGGTTAGCCGAGGCTTCGGACGGGGCGATGATGTGATAGACCGCCAGGGCGTAGGGGGTGTGGGGCAGGGATACCTCCCGGTCTATATTCACCCCTAGCTCTTCAAGTTTGGCGATGGCGTTATTAACAGCATCGGCTACCCCCGGCTGCATCCCCTCGACGAAGTACTCCCTGGGAACACCGAGGCGCAGCCCTTTTATATCACCGGTGAGGCACCGGGTGTAGTCGGGGACGGGGATATCTACCGAGGTAGAGTCCCTTGTATCGTAGCCGGCGATGGCGTTCAGCACCAGGGCGGCATCGGTAACGTCCTGGGTCAGCGGTCCAATCTGGTCCAGCGAGCTGGCAAAAGCAACCAGCCCGTAGCGGCTGACACGCCCGTAGGTGGGTTTCAGACCGGTGACGCTGCAAAAGCTTGCCGGCTGGCGTATACTGCCGCCGGTATCGGAGCCCAGCGCATATATGGCTTCGCCGGCGGCTACCGCCGCCGCCGAGCCGCCGCTAGAGCCGCCGGGAACGCGCCCTAAATCCCAGGGGTTATGTGTTGTAAAGAAAGCCGAGTTCTCGGTGGAGGAGCCCATAGCGAACTCGTCCATATTGGTCTTACCCACCACCACGGCGCCGCAGTCGTTCAGCCTTTCCATTACCGTGGCGTCATAGGGGGGTATAAAGTTCTCCAGCATACGAGACGAGCAGGTGGTCTTCACCCCTCTAGTGCAGATAACGTCCTTTATCAATACCGGGATGCCGTTGAGAGGGCTACCGTTACCGGAAGCGAGCCTGTCATCAGCGCTACGAGCTTGCTTGAGGGCAAGCTCCTCGGTAATAGTGACGATTGCTTTGACATCGGGTTCCAGCTTTTTTATTCGCTTAAGCATAGCCTTTGTCAGCTCAACCGAGGATACCTCTCTCTTTTCAAGCATCCGGTGCGCCTCGTGTATAGTTAACTGTCTATCGTCTATCAAACTGCACTCCTCAATCTGTTGTCCTGCCTACTGGCATTATGTAAAGCGATATTTCATTATCGGTTAGCTCCAGTACCCCGGCCACCTGGTTGTCATAAAAGGCTCCGATGACCACTGTACCCAAGTTCAGAGCAGCCGCCTGGAGATAGACATTATGGGCGGCGTGCCCCGCTTCCATATCGACATAGCGGGCGCCCCTTTTACCATAATGCCCCGTTATCCTTTTTGACTCAACCACCACCCAATCTCCTCTATTCCAGCACAGCCCTCACTCTAAAGAAGTCCCCTTCCCTGCAGGGGGCGTTAGCCAGCACATCATCCTGCGGTAGTGAAGGTCTGGCTTCGTCTGCCTTCAATACGTTTTGTAGTGTATTGGGTTGTGCTGTAGGCGGAACACCGGCGGTATCTACCTGCTGTAACACATCGAAGTTCTCCAGGATGTGGGATAGCTGCTCGCTCATCCTGCCTACCTCATCACCGGTCATGCCCAGCCGTGCCAGGCGGGCGATATGCAGTACTTCCTCGCGGCTCAGTTTCATCGTTACTCCATACTATTTTTCGCATCGCCATTATAGCACCCGCATTTGACCATCGGCAACAGAGCTTCGTGCTATAATCTGAGAAGACATAATCCAGGCAATATTATGAGCGGTAGACTTATACTCGCCATATTGAGCACCCTGCTGGAGGAAACAGCCCTGGCGGTGGTGGTGCTAGTCGGCTTACCCGAGTTTGGTATCCATCTCCCCCTAGCCGTCCTTATAGCCCTGATGACAGGATGGGCGGTTGTAGCGGTTATCGTCTATCGGGCAGGCAGCCACGCCCTGAGAGTAAAGCCGATGGCTGGCCCGGAGGCTATAATTGGTATGAAAGGCAAGGTGGTCTGCCCGCTAGACCCGGATGGTCTAATCAAAATCGGCGGCGAGCTGTGGCGGGCGAAGTCATCGGGAAGCAGTATAGATATCGGCGAGGAAGTTACCGTTGTTGAGCGGAACGGTACCATGCTTATCGTCCACCCCGGCGGCTGACAAAGGCATACATCGTGTTTTCTATCATTGTTAGCCATCGGCAGAGGTGTTATAATTATTACCCTTAATCAAACAGGAACAGGCAGGCTAAAATGGAAATTATTCCGGCTATAGACCTTAGAGGTGGCAGATGCGTCCGCCTGTATCAGGGCGACTTCGGCATGGAGACGGTGTTCTCCGACGACCCGGTGGGCATGGCTATGAAGTGGCAATCACTGGGGGCGATGAGGCTGCATATCGTTGACCTTGATGGCGCC
>DAOUSH010000090.1 GCA_030627335.1 Dehalococcoidia bacterium
GCCGAGCACTTCTTTGACGGCTATAAATCAAACCCGGAGTATGCTTTGCAGGTCCTGAAGGCGGCTGACAAAGCCGGTGCCGGGTGCCTGGTGCTGTGCGACACCAATGGTGGCGCTTTGCCGGGTGAGATGACAGCCGCTATTGAGGCTGCCAGGAAGATAACAGATATACCTATCGGTATCCATGCTCACAACGATAGCGAGCTGGCGATAGCCAATACCCTGGCGGCAGTAAATGCTGGAGCGAGCCAGGTGCAGGGGACTATAAACGGCTATGGCGAGCGCTGTGGCAATGCCAACCTGTGCTCTATTATCCCGGTGCTTAAGCTCAAGATGGGTATTGACTGTATTTCCGATGAGCAACTTGCCAAGCTGACTGAAATAGCACACTACGTCAGTGAGGTGGCCAACCTTGTCCCCGATGCCTTTCTTCCTTACGTTGGTGCCAGCGCCTTCAGCCACAAAGCCGGTCTCCATGTTTCCGGCCTGAGAAAGTGGGCGGGGAGCTACCAGCATATAGACCCCGTGCTGATGGGTAACAAACCGAGGATGCTGGTATCCGAGCTGTCGGGCAGGGCGAATATCGTCCACCGGGCAAAGGAGATAGGGGTTAATCTGCCTCCCAAGAGTAAAGAGGCTCAGGAGCTGTTGGAGAAGGTCAAGATTATGGAGAGCCGTGGCTTCCAGTACGAAAATGCTGAGGCTTCCTTTGATTTACTGGTGCACCGTTCTATACCGGACTATATACCATCCTTTGAACTGGTCGACTTTATGGTAGTCAACGAAAAGAGGCGGCGTTTACCTGTTAAAGGAAACGACGATGAGACGCTATCTGAGGCTGTAGTCAAGGTAAGGGTAGGCAATGAAATAATGCATACGGCGGCAGAGGGCAACGGGCCGGTTAACGCACTGGATAAGGCACTGCGCAAGGCATTATTGCGATTTTATCCCAGCATTTCCGTTATTAAGCTGGTTGACTATAAAGTTCGCATACTTGAGGAAAGTACCGGCACCGAGTCCCAGGTCCGTGTGCTTATTGAATCCAGTGACGGCGTTGAGCAGTGGCGGACGGTGGGCAGTTCAGCCAATATCATAGAAGCCAGCTGGCTAGCACTGGTTGACAGCTTGGAATACTGGCTGATAAAACAGAAAGTAAGTGGGGAGGGGGTTGAGAATGTTTAGGGAAATAGTAGCTGTTATCCTGGTAATGGTTACGGCACTTTGCTTTACTGCATAGCCTTTACTGCGACCGAGTCATGCCAGAGCGATGCCGGTATTGCCGCTGGTGGCTTCGATTATGGTCTTGTTATGGGTAAGCTCGTCGCTCTGCTCCACTTTTCAATCATATACTTGGCGATTCTGTCCTTGATACTGGCACTGCCGCCCAGGTTCTGCCCCTCTAGCTTGGCTAGAATGTGCACCCTGGGATTGGGATTAAGCTGGCTCAGTTCTACCAGCGGCGTATATCTAGAGCATCAATGGCGTTTTTGAATACATTGATTGTCCCTTAAATGGTCGGCGTATCAGCTTTAAGCTTGCTCAACAATCTAGTATAATGGAATAGAAGAGAAGTATAATGCCATATAATATTTCTGGAGAGATAAAAATGACTGACGAGATTAAGAGCGCCCGTGAGATAGCCCGGGAGAAGATAGATAGGCTGGGGGAGGTGACCGAAGAGGAACGCCTCAGGTGGAAATATGCTCCCGAGGGGGAAATGCTGGCGAGTAAATATCTTGGGAAAGGCTGTGATTTAGCAGCCGAACTCAAACGATATGAGGAAAAGGCTAAGGCATATCTCAAGGAAGGAGCGGAATCTGTCTTGCTGGCTGGTATCGGTTTGCCCCAAAACGAGCAGTCCAAAAGCAGAAACAAAAAGGCTATGGATGGCTTAAAGATTATAAAGAAAGACAAGGCTGCGATGGAAGAGGTATTTATTAATATAAATAATATATTTGACCATTACGCCGGGCAGGGAGAACAGCAGAGAGAACAGACCCGCGAATCTCTGAAAGCCGAGTTTAATGCCAAACTGCAACAGGCAATGGAACAGCAGTTGGGCTCCGTGGCTGGGCTGGAGATAAATGTGGAAAACCTACCCCAGTTCCAGGAAGAGTGGCGGCGGATATCGGCGAATATGGATATACAATACATCAGTCTCATGGAGGGATACAAAAAGGAAATAAGGAATATAAAGTAGGCGTGCTATCCGGATGAGCGCAGGGAAGATTATGGGAATCAGTGACAATAAGGACAATAGGATAGAAGAAGCCGTTAAGTATACCGAGATACTGAGGCTGCCCAAGCAGACTCTGGCTACATTCGGTAATACCAATATCGCATACTATATGGTTACCGAGCCGATATACTCTGATATGGAGCCGGGTGTTAGTGAAACTGTAGTCCGCAAGGGACGGGTGATCGCCCAAAGGCCCAGGATAGTAACCCCCTACTACCTTTCTCAGGCTGAGGGGTTCAGCCCGGATGCTAAAAGGTATTTCGAAATGCTCAGCCGGGAACAGGGACCCGATACACCGGGGATTATTTATAGCTATCAAAATAAGCCTGAAGGGCTTACCATTATTGTCGATAATCTAGACTCCGTGGTCGAAAAGATAAACGCCGATATCGATGAGAGCGGTGACCCGCTGGTAACTATAATCAAAGGGCGGGACGAACTCTGGGACGTATCGCTGATGAAGTTTATCTTTGAAATAACCAAGAGCTCTTTTCAGAATAACCTGATACAGTTAAAATCCCAGGGTATGTTGGATATGGATGACGGCGGTGTTCCGCTTGAGGCCAGGATGAGGATAGAGGAGCTTTTCAAGAAACTGAATATGGGGGAGATTGAGCCCTGCGAACTTAAGGAAGAGCTGGGACGCTGGAGCCTTTTTGATGAATACCAGGACAGGTTCTTCTCCATATTTCACAAGAAGTAGCAGAGCCTCTGAAAGGTAATAAAGGCTTATAGTCTATGGAAATATCTGTTATTGAAGCTAGGGACCTGTCTGAGGCGTGGTTTCTTTGCTTGCGCAAGACGCTGACTGACGGC
>DAOUSH010000112.1 GCA_030627335.1 Dehalococcoidia bacterium
AATACTGACCACGGACACCACCACCAAGGAGGTGGCGGCCAGGGCCGGGGGGTTCACCATAGGTGGTATCGCCAAAGGCTCCGGCATGGTTCACCCCCAGTTGGGGACACTGCTCTGTTTTCTAACCACCGACGCCGGCGTTGATATGGATTTTCTTGTCCAGGCGCTGCGCCAGGCAGTGGATATCTCCTTCAATATGGTCTCCATAGATGGCGATACCAGCCCCAACGATACTGTGCTGTTAATGGCTAACGGTTTGGCCGGCAATGAGGTAATCACACGGCAGTCAAAGCAAGCCGCCCTTTTTCAGCAAGCCCTCGATAAGGTGTGTATTCATCTGGCGAAAGCCATCGCCAGCGATGGCGAGGGTGCCGGCAAGCTAATCGAGGCTACAGTGAACGGAGCCGCCAGCACCAGCGATGCCAGAACCGCCGCCAGGACTATTATCGGTTCGCCGCTGGTAAAGGCGGCTATTCATGGCAACAACCCCAACTGGGGGCGGATTATCGCCGCCGCCGGCAGGAGCGGTGCCGAACTGGTAGAATCAAGGCTCGACCTGCACATCAGCGGCATCTGCCTTATAAAAGGGGGCAGTCTGTCGACCTTTGATAGAGATAAGGTGGTACAGGCATTAGCAAACAACCAGGTAGTCATAGACCTCAACCTTAATCTGGGGGAGGCAAGGGCTACCGCCTGGGGCTGTGACCTATCCCCGGAATACGTAACCATCAACAGCGAGCATACGACCTGATAGAATTAGGGCAATGAATAAACAGCTAACTATAAAGCCCGGCGAGATTATCGTAGTCAAGCTTGGAGGCTCCATATTCGACAACAAGGACACCACCATCGAAGACGTCGTCTTCCTCCAGAAGCAGGGCAGGCCTCTTGTTCTGGTTCACGGCGGCGCCAATATCGTTACCAAGTGGTTGAACCAGAACAACGCGAAAACGGACTTCTTCCAGGGGGAGCGGATAACCGACCGGGCGGCGCTTGAGATGGTGACCGCAGTGCTGGGCGGGCTGGTCAATAAGGAAATCGTAGCCGCCATCAATACCGGCGGCGGACGGGCGGTGGGCATCAGCGGTGTCGACGGCAGTCTCATCCAGGGCAGAATCAGGGATAAGAACATGGGCTATGTAGGCAATGTCGTCAAAGTTGACCAGTCCCTACTTACTGCCTTGCTCAAGTCGGGCTTCGTGCCGGTGATTGCCCCTGTGAGCCTCCACGCCTTTGACCGACCGGAGGCATCGCCCCTCCTGCTCAACATCAACGGTGATACCATCGCCGCCGAAATCGCCGCCGCCATCGGCGCCGATAAGCTCATCCTGCTGACCGATGTCGACGGCATCCATGACGAGTCGGGTAGACTATTACCCTGCTTATCACCAACAGAAGCCGAATCCATGCTGGCTTCGGGGGTGGCTTCGGGGGGTATGATTCCCAAGGTCAAAGCCTGCCTGAGGGCGGTAAGCAACACGGCAACCACCTGCGTCATAATAGACGGCAGGCGGAAACACGCCCTACTTGATGAAGTTACCGCCGGTGGTAGCGGCACGACAATAAAAAACACGGGGTAGTTTGAAAGGGATTTAACAGATTAAGGAGAGGGAGATACATAAGGTGAGGTTGATAGAAAATCTCACCCGATAAGAATAATAGGAGTAAAAGTTGAACGACTGGCAGGAAATAGAGCATAAATACTATATGCCCACCTACAATCGTGCCCCGCTGACCATAGTCAGGGGACAGGGAGCCAGGGTATGGGACGAGAACAATAAAGAATACCTGGACTTTGTCGCCGGCTGGGCTGTCAACAGCCTGGGACACTGCCACCCGGCGGTGGTAGATGCGGTTACGGAGCAGGTGAAAATCCTCATCCAGGCATCGAACAACTTCTACACCATTCCTCAGCTAAAGCTTGCTGAGCTTCTGGTGCAGAATAGCTGTCTGGACAAGGTCTTCCTTTGCAACAGCGGCGCCGAGGCTGCCGAAGGGGCGGTCAAGCTTGCCCGCCGCTACGGTCATCTTCACCTGGGTGGAGCCTACGAGGTTATTACCGCCACCGGCTCCTTCCACGGACGCACCCTGGCAATGGTCTCAGCCAGCGGCCAGTCCAAGTTTCAACAGCCATATATCCCATTACCGAGCGGTTTCATTAATGTCGAGTACAACAACATCGGGGCAATTAAGACAGCTATAAACAGCCAGACCTGCGCCGTGATGCTGGAACCGGTGCAGGGAGAGGGCGGCGTCAACCTGCCCGATGACAACTACCTGAAAGCGGTGCAGGAGCTGTGCCGGCAAACCGGGATTCTCTTTATCCTGGATGAAATCCAGACCGGTATCGGCCGCACCGGCAACCTCTTCGCCTATCAGCAGTTCGGCGTGGAGCCGGATATAATGCCGCTGGCTAAAGGCTTAGCCAGC
>DAOUSH010000048.1 GCA_030627335.1 Dehalococcoidia bacterium
CAGCCAGCCGGAAATAGACGGTGCCCTGGTCGGCGGCGCCAGCCTGAAAGCGGAGCAGTTTATCAGCATTGTCAGGCAAACAGCAGAGATTAGAGGTAGCTAGCTGAATATAATTATATGAACGGCCTGATAGCTATCGTTGGTCCCACCGGTGTAGGTAAGAGCCGCCTGGCTCTTCGGCTGGCGCAGAGCTTTAATGGAGAGATAGTCAGCGCTGACAGCCGACAGGTATACCGCTATATGGATATAGGCACCGCCAAGCCCAGCCGTCGGGAGCTTGCACTTATCCCTCACCACTTGATTGACATAATCAACCCTGACGAGCCTTTTAGCCTGGCTCAATACCAGGAGCTAGCCGCCAATGCCATCAACGGCATAATCCAGCGTCAAAAAATACCCTTTCTGGCCGGCGGTAGTGGGCAGTATGTGTGGTCTGTACTGGAAGGCTGGGGAATACCCCGGGTACCTCCCAACCCGAACCTGAGGCACAACTTGGAAAAAAAGGCGGCTGGTGGTGGCAGGGAGGAGCTTTACCGCGAACTTGAGCTGATTGACCCGGCAGCCGCTAGCAGAATTGACCGCCATAATGTACGGCGGGTAATCAGAGCGCTGGAGATCGCCAGAGGTTCTGATGTATCCACAACTGGGTGTCAAACCGAGAAAACGCCTCCTTTTAGAAGCATCATTATAGGGCTGACGACGGACAGGGATGAGCTATACCGCAGGATTGACGCCAGAGTGGATGCTATGATGGAGCAGGGGCTTGTGGAAGAGGTAAAGAAATTAATAAATATGGGCTACGGGCTAAACCTGCCGGCTATGTCCGGCATCGGCTACCGGCAGATCGGGGTGTTCCTTGAAAGCGGCATAACTATGGAGACAGCCGTCCAGCAAATAAAGTTCGAGAGCCACCGCTTTGTTCGTCAGCAGTATAACTGGTTCCACCCAAAAGATGATAGAATAAGGTGGTTTGATATACAGGGAAGGGTAGAGGAGGAGATTGCAGCATTGATCGCCGAGTTTACAGGTAGCGATTAGGCAATAGAGTATGACGATAAAGTTTACCAAGCTCCAAAGCGCCGGTAACGACTTCGTGCTGGTGGAGACTGATGGCGATAGCCACGAATGGTCTCGGCTCGCCAGAGATATCTGTCGGCGTAACTATGACGTCGGCGCTGATGGCTTGTTGCTTCTTCTGCCTTCCACGGTTGCCGACCTCGGTATGAGGGTGATAAACGCCGATGGCTCCGAGTCGGAAGCCTGCGGTAACGGGCTGCGGTGTCTGGTTAAATATGCTATCGACAACGAACTTACCGACGCCGGGGCTGACGAAGTATCAATCGAGACTATCGCCGGCATAAGGAAAGCCAGACTCATTGTGGAAAAGGGTAAGGTAAATAAAATTCAGGTGGCGATGGGAAAACCAGAGTTTGAGGCGGTTAAAATCCCAGTGCTGGTCGAGCCGGGCAAGGGAAGGTTGGTTGACATAAATCTTATAACAGATTACTCTCTTGATATAGATGGCAAAGAGTTGATGTTGAGCTTCGTTTCTATGGGCAATCCACACGCCATCTACTTTTGGGAGGGACCGGTATCGGAGTTTCCGCTGTCACGGGTAGGACAGGCAGTAGAAAAGCACCGCCTCTTTCCCAGGCGGGTCAACTTTGAGGTTGTCAATGTTATCAACCGCCGGCGTATTGATGTCCGGGTGTGGGAAAGGGGAGTGGGTGAAACGCTGGCTTGCGGCAGTGGTGCCTGCGCTGTGGCAGTCGCCGCTCAAATACTGGGGTATGTGGATAATCCAGTCGATATAATACTACCTGGTGGCATGCTGGAGGTAGCCTGGGATAGAGTGGGGGAGGTAGTGCTCAGCGGAATGGCTGAAACAGTGTTTACCGGAGAATGGCCGGAATAGAAGAAATACTTTTACGAGGTTACAGGAAATATGAGAATGTCCCGCAGAATGGAAGGGCTAAAGCCTTATCTCTTTGTCGAAATCAACAAAATGATTGCCGAGAAGAAAGCCAGAGGCGAGGAGGTAATAAGCTTTGCCATAGGCGACCCCGATACCCCCACGCCGGAGAACATAATCAACAGGTTGTGCCAGTCGGCGCGAGACCCGGCAAACCATCGCTACCCGGAGACGGTCGGCTTGCCTGAACTGCGCCAAGCCATAGCCGGCTGGTACCAGAGGCGCTTCGGCGTCTCCCTCGATGCTGACAGGGAGGTGTTGCCCCTTATCGGCGCCAAGGAGGGCATTGCCCACATCGCACTGTGCTTCATCGACCCTGGAGACATCGCCCTGGTGCCCGACCCAGCCTACCCCGTTTATTCTATAAGTGCCACCCTGGCCGGTGGTGAGCCTTATTACATGCCGCTTACTGAGGGAAGAAACTATCTGCCTGACCTGGACGCCATCCCCGAAGAAGTACTGAGGAAGGCGAAACTTATATGGCTTAACTATCCCAACAACCCCACCGGCGCCGTCGCCTACCTTGATTTCTTTAGTCGGGTTGTCCAATTTGCCCGCCAGCATAACATAGCTGTCTGCCATGATGCTCCGTATACGGAAAACGCCTTTGACGGATACCAGCCAATCAGCTTCCTGCAGGCTGATGGAGCCAGAGAGGTGGGGGTGGAGTTTCATTCCCTGTCAAAGAGCTATAACATGACCGGCTGGCGGATAGGAATGGCCGTTGGCAACGCCGAAATGATAGGCGCACTGGGAAGCGTCAAGTCGAATCTGGACTCGGGGATACCGCAGGCTATCCAGTATGCCGCCATTGAGGCTCTCAGTGGTCCCCAGGATTGTATTGCCGATCTTAATGCCGTTTATCAGCGGCGACGCGATCTTATTATCGAAGTGCTGAACGATATCGGTCTTAAAGCCAAACCGGCTAAGGCGGGTCTTTATATCTGGGCTAAGGTGCCCAAGGACTATACATCTATGGAGTTCGCCAGCGATTTGCTGGACAAGGTCGGCGTGGTCGTTATTCCGGGTGTGGGTTATGGCAGTAACGGCGAGGGCTATGTGAGATTGTCCTTAACCATCCCTGATGCCGGGTTGGTTAAAGGCTTATCCCGTCTTGCCGCCTGGCAGGATAGCAAGAACAGATTTAAGCAGAAGAAATAGCTTTACATAACAGGAGGGGGCGATCGCTAAAGATACGGTATCTACCCGGGCGTCATCGGAAAGGGCATTCCTGGTGGCGGTAGCTGTCGATAGAGCCAGTGACGGGTGGTCGGTGGAAGAATCCCTTAAGGAACTGGCTCAGCTGGCAGATACAGCCGGGGCTAAGGTAGTCGGCAAGCTCGCCCAGAGGTTGCATACGCCGTCCCGAACGCACTATCTGGGTAAAGGTAAGCTGGAGGAGCTATCGGCGGCAAAGGAAAGCACCGGTTACAATCTGGTTATATTTGACGATGAGCTTACGCCGCTACAGCAGAGAAACCTGGAGGATGCCCTGAAGGTGAAGGTCATCGACAGGGTGGCGCTAATTCTGGATATTTTTACCCGACACGCCCACACCCACGAAGGCAAGCTACAGGTCGAGCTGGCACAGCACCAATACCTTCTGCCCCGCCTCGCCGGGCAGTGGAGCCATCTGGAAAGGCTCGGCGGCGGCATTGGTACCAGGGGGCCCGGCGAATCACAGCTCGAGACCGACCGGCGTATCATCCGTCGTAAAATAAACCATCTGAAATTGCGGATTGAAGAGGTGAGAAAACACCGTATGCTGTACCGTCAGCAGCGCCAGAAGAGCAGTCTGCCAATAGTCGCCTTGGTGGGATATACCAATACCGGTAAAAGTACTCTGCTTAACAGTCTAAGTCATGCCGGGGTTCTTGTCGAAGACAAGCTGTTTGCGACATTAGACCCGACCACCAGGCGTTTAACCCTGCCCGATAAGAATGCCGTCCTGATGAGCGATACCGTCGGCTTCATCAGAAAACTACCGCCAGCGGTTATCGATGCCTTCCGGGCGACTCTTGAGGAATTGACAGAGGCAACTATTATTCTCCATGTGGTCGACCTGTCCGCACATAATGCCGCCGAGCAGTGCCAGGTGGTCGAGGATATACTTGACGACCTGAGCCTTAGCAATAAGCCAAGAATTACGGCGCTTAACAAAATAGATCTGTTGCTGGAGTTCTCAAGTGATTGGGATGAAGATGAGGCAACCAACTATCTCACAAGAATGACCGGTGGTGCTGAGAAAAATATGGTGATGATTTCGGCAAAAAAGGGTTGGGGTCTGAAAAAATTCCTTGAAAACATCAACCGTGTCGTCAATTTAACAAAAAGCCCGCTTTTAGAAAACCCCCTGAATAATGAGGCTCTGTAATCAAATTTTAGCCACTTAAATCACTTAACGAATGGTATTCTACTTATACATCTTAATTTTGGCTTCTGCCGCTTGCTGACGCTTGAGATAACGGCTAAAACTAACATACTGGCTTAAAAGGGGCAAAATGGGGCTTTTCACACCTCATTATTACAAAGTTCTCTACTTTTTCACGGGTTGGGTTTTACTAAAGAGGCGTTCAGATAAAGTGATGGGGTCTTTGTTTAAATAACATTTGTAGATATAATTAAGGTTTTTTTAATTTCATCCTTTAGCCCATGAAGTACGACAAACTTTTCATCGGCCATTTCTTGCTCTTTATTATTTATCACACCCTGATATATAATATAGCCAAATAAAATCAATAGAGGTAAACGATGACAAAACAGAATAGTTGGGATTGGGGGAAGATAGGCATGCTAATTATAGTCTTGGGGATTATCCTTCTTGTAATCGGTGTTTTTCTATGGCAAACCGGCTTAAATAATCAGGAGTTGACAACACGAGAACAAAAATCTTCGTTTTTCCCAGAACATTACGAGGTTGGACAACAGCAGGAGGTAGCAGGTCTAACAATGCTGGCAATTGGTTCCATCGCTACCATTGGTGGTGGGCTAGTCTTAATAAGGAGTAGGAGGTGATAAATGGCTAAGACTAGCGAGCTTTACAATGGCTGTCCTCTATCAAAACTTTCGCCAACGGAAAAAGGGTATTGTGGAACTTGCCCTCAAAAATATGATTGCATTTTCTGGACAATCCTAAATAAAATTGAGAATATGGAA
>DAOUSH010000094.1 GCA_030627335.1 Dehalococcoidia bacterium
CCCCGGGATGAGGGAGATGCTTACCCCTACCTCGCTTCTCAGTGGCATGGGTATGGACAAAGAGGTCGCCCTTATCACTGACGGACGATTTTCCGGGGCTACCCGCGGTGCCGCTATCGGGCATGTCTCGCCCGAGGCGGCGAGCAAAGGGCCCATCGCCGCTGTAAGGGAAGGGGATATAATTAAGATTGATATCCCCAGCAACAAAATTGAGGTTGATCTGGGTGATAAGGAGATAGCAGAGAGGCTGGCTTGCCTGGGAGAGTTTGAGCCCAGAATAAAGACCGGTTATCTAAAATATTACACGAGCAAAGTATCTTCAGCCAGCACCGGGGCGGTGTTTATCTAGCAGGGGGTATAGTAGATATGAAAATGACGGGTGCCCAGATTGTATGTGAAAGCCTGGTAAAGGAGGGAGTAGAGGTTATCTTTGGTATCCTGGGTGGCGTTCTTCTGCCGCTTTACGATACCCTGCCGCAATACCCTCAGCTCAGGCATATACTGGTGCGCCATGAACAGGGTGCCGCCCATGCTGCAGAGGGCTATGCCAGAGCCACCGGTAAGGTGGGTGTATGCATTGCTACCTCCGGACCCGGGGCGACCAACCTGGTAACCGGCATCGCCGATGCTTACCTGGACTCTACACCAATGGTAGCTATAACAGGTCAGGTGGTGAGGTCGCTTATCGGCAAAGACGCATTTCAGGAGATAGATATTACCGGTATAACGCTGCCTATAACCAAGCACAACTATCTCGTTCTTGAAACTGATTCACTGGCTAAGACAATAAAGGAAGCCTTTTATCTGGCAAGGACGGGGCGGACAGGGCCGGTATTGATAGACCTGCCCAAGGATGTGCAGACAGATAAAGCTGAGTCCAACTATCCGGAAAAGTTAGTCTTACCCGGCTACAAGCCGACACTGAAGGGGCACCCAACGCAGGTTAAAAAAGCGGCCAAGCTTATAAATGAAGCCCAAAAGCCGGTTATACTTGCCGGACAGGGGATAACCATATCCGGGGCTTATGACGAGCTGAAGCAGATGGCGGAAACAGCACAGATACCGGTGGTTACCACACTGCTGGGTATAAGCTGTTTCCCGGATTCCCATATCCTGTCCTACGGCTGGCTGGGTATGCACGGTATGACATACGCCAACCTGTCGATAAGCAATGCCGACCTCATCGTTGCTATAGGTATGAGGTTTGATGACCGGGCAACCGGGCGGGTAAGCGGTTTTGCCCCCAATGCCAAAATTATACACATAGACTTAGACCCGGCGGAAATCGGCAAGAACGTGCGCGTAGATGTGCCTATAGTCGGTGATGCGAAGACTGTTTTAAAGGCTTTGAACAAGCTGATAACAAAGACCGAGCATATCGAATGGCTGGAGCAGATTGATGACTGGCGCAGGGAGTACCCTTCGACTCAGATAAGGGAAAGCGAGGGTATTTTACCCCAGTATGTCGTTCGTAAGATATACGAGGTGACAGGAGGAGATGCCATTATCGTAACCGGAGTTGGGCAGCACCAGATGTGGGTGGCTCAGCACTACTGGTTCGATAAACCCAATAGCCTGATAACCTCCGGCGGACTGGGGACGATGGGTTTTGAGCTGCCGGCAGCCCTGGGAGCTAAGGTTGGCTGCCCGGACAGAGTTGTATGGAGTATTGCCGGCGATGGCGGTTTCCAGATGACGATGCAGGAACTGGGGACTATAGCCCAGGAGAAGGCAGCGGTTAAAATAGCTATAATGAACAACGGTTTTCTGGGAATGGTAAGGCAGTGGCAGGAGATGTTCTATGATAAAAGATACGTAGCGACGACGCTCAGCTGCCCCGATTTCGTCAAGATTGCCGAGGCGTATTGTATACCGGGGACAACCGTTAGGAGCAAGGAAGAGGTGGTTCCGGCTATCGAGCAGGCAATGAATGAACCAGGGCCTTTTGTGATAAACTTTATGGTAGAGCCGGAGGAGAACGTCTATCCCATGGTGCCGCCGGGGGCGTCTCTTTCAGAGATAGTGGAAGAACCGAAGAAAGGGGTGAAGGTATGGCCGCAACGAAACACGCCCTAGTTGCAATGGTGGCCGATAAACCCGGTGTGCTCAACCGGATAGCCAGCCTGTTCCGCAGGCGTGGCTTCAATATCGAGAGCATTGCCGTTGGTCACAGCGAGGTGGCTGGTATATCACGGATGACGATAGTGGTTGATGGCTCGACGACGCAGGTGGAACAGGTCCGGAAGCAACTGGAAAAGGTTATTGACGTCATCAAGGTGCTGGATGTTACCGGTGAAGCCACGATAACGCGGGAACTGGCGTTGATAAAGGTGAAGACGACAGTAGCCAATCGCAGTGAAGTGATACAGATTGTCGATATATTCCGGGCGAATATAGTGGACGTATCATCGGATTCGGTAACGATAGAGGTTACCGGAGACGGTAATAAGATAGAATCGTTCTACCGGTTGCTGAAAGGCTTCGGTATAAAAGAAATAGCCAGAACGGGCGCTATAGCTATGACCAGGGGCGGTTCAGGCTCGTTGATGACGGAAAAGAAAGAAACCGAATCAAAGGCAAAGAGCAAGAAATAGCAATAAAATAATAATAAGGAGAGTGGACTATGGCAACGATATATTATGATAACGATTGTGACCTGTCACTGCTTGAAGGTAGGGTAATCGGAATTATCGGCTACGGCAGCCAGGGTCATGCCCAGGCACAAAACCTGAGGGACAGCGGCTTGCAGGTTATAGTTGCTGAGGCTGAGGGGAGTCCGGGCTGGAACAAGGCTAAGGAAGACGGCTTTGAGGTGTCAACAGCCGATGGGTTCGCTAGGAAGTCGGATGTGATTATGATGCTGGCGCCGGATACCCTGCAGGCTAAAATCTACCACCAGTCAATTGTAGATGACCTGACATCGGGCAAGATGCTGATGTTTGCCCACGGCTTCAACATCCACTACGGC